>NZ_JBFMIA010000272.1:0-240 GCF_040801915.1 Jeotgalibacillus marinus
GGCCACACGGATGTCACACCCAACAGCGAGGTGTCGCTGATGAACGTCGTGGCTAAGCAGCCGGTGGCCGTGTCCCTCAAGTTCGGTAGCGCCGACTTCCAGCACTACAAGGGAGGCGTGTTCAACGGCCAGTGTGGACCAAGACTGAGCCATGCCGTCACCGTGGTAGGCTACGGGGAAAAGTCCTTAAATGGCCCCAAGTACTGGATCGTCAAGAACTCTTGGGGGCTCAACTGGGGC
>NZ_JBFMIA010000273.1:0-240 GCF_040801915.1 Jeotgalibacillus marinus
ATCACGCATGAGTGCACGGACGCTCGCTCGCTCAGTTGTGGCAGACCTTGGCGGTGGGCATGGTGACGCAGATGGGCGCGTACTTCTTCTTCGCGTCGGGGCTCCCGTTCTTCACGCCCGACGCTGCGATCGCGGCCCCGCCGATGGCCGATACGGCCGCGGCGGCTGCGGCGAACATCACGGCGCGGCGGCCCTCGGCGCCCCCGGCCTCCTCGGCCTGCAGCTTGGCGGCCGGCTCCT
>NZ_JBFMIA010000274.1:0-240 GCF_040801915.1 Jeotgalibacillus marinus
GACAGGCGGCAAGGCCTCGTGCGTATCGACGTAGTTCTGCAACGCCAGGCCGATTTCCTTGAGGTTGTTCATGCATTGGGACCGCCGGGCCGATGCCCGCGCGGATTGCACGGCCGGCAGCAGCAAGGCGATGAGCATGGCGATGATGAAAATCACCACGAGCAACTCGATCAAGGTGAAGCCGCGGCCCCTTCGAGTCATGATCCATGCCCTCAGGAAAGACAGGACGTCCCCGATCAT
>NZ_JBFMIA010000275.1:0-240 GCF_040801915.1 Jeotgalibacillus marinus
ATTTCCCCCTCCTCTTTCCCTTTCCCCTTTCTTCTTTCCCTCCCTTTTTTCTTTCTCTCCCTCCTCTCCCTTCCTTCTTCCTCTCCTTCCTTCTCCTCCCCTTCTTCCTTTCTTTTCCTTTCTTTCTCCTTTTCCCCCTTCCCTTCTCCTTTCCTCCTTTCTCTTCCTCTCTCCCTTTTTTTCCCCCTTCCCTTTCCTTTCTTTTTCCCCTCCCCTTTTCTCTTCTTTCCTCCTCTTTCC
>NZ_JBFMIA010000276.1:0-239 GCF_040801915.1 Jeotgalibacillus marinus
GCTGGTGCACAAACGCTCTTGCAAGCTGCGCGTGACCAGGGCCTGTGGGGCATTGCTGCACCGAGCGCGAATCGGTTTGGCCGCGTGAGTCCGACCAGTGCAGCCCATGTCGCTCACGAATTCGCTCATACGTTGAATGACGACGACTTGTTGATATTAGACGACGGCCCTTGCTCCGTGGGGATTGAATCAACCATCATTGACGCATCTCGACACTCACCGGTACTGCTGCGTCCTGG
>NZ_JBFMIA010000040.1:0-4263 GCF_040801915.1 Jeotgalibacillus marinus
CACAGACCTATCACAATATGAAACGGGATATCTGATTGTTGAAGGGATGACCATGCCGTTCTCTGTCATGATGATACTCATTTACTTTGCTCTATTTGTCACACTTGCGTTCACTGTATTTTCAAAAAGAGATATTGCCTCTTAAAAGCACAATAAAAAGCACCACGCTACTCATGGCGGTGTGGATGTTTTAATGATGGATAAAAGCACTGGAGTGAATACGTCACGTAAAGGATTGCAAGAGATATTAGACAAGGTGAAGGATGGAGATACGGTTATTTGTACAAGAATCGATCGTCTGGCTAGAAGCACAAGGGACCTACTAGGCATCGTGAACAAAAGTCATCAAACGAATCTTCTTATTAGAAAGCAGCTACATCGGATTATTCGGGGCTGTGATCGGAATTGCAGTGTCTTACGCCATTAGCCTGATCGTCAACATCGCCCTGCCAATGATTTTAGAATCAGCCTTTGAATCAGAATTACCCGACGGATTCCAATTCTCAGCGATCCCTTTGTCTCTAGTGTTAATTGCTATGGGTATTTGTTTAATCGTAACAATCCTCTCCGGTCTACGCCCAGCTAAACGTGCGACTGAGATTGATGTGTTAAAAGCAATGCGAAGAGAAATGTGATTACAAACAGAGCGTCCGTGACGGCGCTCTTTTTTTGAAGTTTAGTGTAGGTCGTTTGGCATGAGGGGCGGATAAATGCAGAGTAGGCTTCGATACAACATCCACATCCGCGGATAAACACCGCACATGCTTCGATACACGCAAACGAGCCAAGTGTTTTTCCGTAAGATAAACATATCCGGGGCGTACAACTGATGAAGGATAGGTCGTTTGCCACGATGTGCGGATAAGTGCAGGACAAGCTTCGATACAACACCCACATCCGCGGATAAACGCTAACCAAACTTCGATATCGTACCTATTTCCGCGGATAACCACCGCACAAGCTTCGATACATGTACCAACAAAAAGTTACCAGATATATTTTCATATAAATGTAATTTTCGTGAAAAATCCCGTGCTTTCGGTTTTTTTGCTCATTTGATTACATATTGCAAGATTTGACAAGATAAATACCCTCCCGAATCGTTGGATCCTGTGATAAAATCATAGTATTATAGTAAATTGGCTGAGATGAATGAATTGGTTCATTGAGAGCCTACTTAAATAAGAAAATCTACAAAAGTTAGAAACATTTACGAATCATTTACGTCCATATGAACGAGCGAGAGTATTTGAGGAACGAATGTGTTAGATTATGAGGTTTTGGTAATCGCTCTGCCTCTTGTTGACGACCATAAAAAGTTACTTGGTATCATTAATTAAAGAAGCTGCTGATGACATTTAAACGACTCTTTGGACCTGATAAAGAGATTACTTTTAGCCGTGATAGCGTTTGTTAGACGTTCGCCACGGATTAATATCTGGAACTATTATAATTAGATTTGAAGAAATACTTTTAGCTGTTATGGCACTGGCTTTCTTTATGCCGATAATTGCTGGAATGACGGGAAACACAGGTACATAATTACGCTATTGTGGTACGTGGATTAACGACCAATCGTATGTAAAAAAAGACGAGATCCAACTTGATTGTCATATCTATTTTGGCATGGCAAATGCTATGATCGCTCGTTTCCCGCTTTAAAACATGATTCAGAAATAGGGGATGATGATGATGATGAAAAAATTTCTTTCAACCTATCATAGTCCATTGTTAGTTATTGTCGTAGGTATGGGATTATTCGGTCTTGTCATGGTGTATAGTGCAAGTACTTATGTTTCGTTTGAAAACACTGGAGAATATTATAGCTACGGGCTCCGTCAAGGCATCTGGTGGCTCGTAGCGTTTGCAGCGTTTTTACTTGCCTCTCTATTCCCATTTACCGCCTATAAAAAACTTCTCCCTTTTATCGTAGGAATAACCGTCTTGCTGTTGTTGCTTGTGTTTATTCCGCAGCTTGGAGAAGAGCGAAATTCTGCCACACGGTGGCTTAAAATCGGACCTATACTAATACAGCCATCTGAAATTGCTAAGTTAACTGTTCCGTTGTACATTAGCTATATTCTCGTTCAAAAACGAACACAATTACATGATTTTAAAAAAGGGATCATGCCCTCTCTAATCATTGTGCTGGTGATCGCGGCTTTGATCTTGTTACAACCAGATTTAGGGACAGTGATCTCCATATTAATTGCCTATTTAGCGATGCTTTTGGTAGGAAAAATCAAGCTGAAACATGTCATATTATTAGGTATGTCAGGAATTGGGGCGGTTGCCCTACTCGCCATCATCAGCCCCTATCGATTAGAACGTTTAACTAGTTTTAGTGCTCCATTTGACGATCCTCTTAATGGAGGATATCAATTGATTCAATCTCTTTCAGCTATCTCAATAGGTGGATTAACTGGAACTGGCTTAGGCAATAGCATTATGAAAATGGGATTTTTACCAGAAGCACATACAGATTTTATCATTGCGGTGATTGCAGAAGAGCTTGGCATCTTTGGCATTGGAGCGGTAATCATAGGATTTTTTGCTCTCTTGCTCGTGGGTTATCAAATCTTTTCAAAGTGCCCTCACCCTGTAGGGAAACTATTAGCCATTGGCATCACGGCTCAAATTGCAGGGCAGGCCTGTATGAATCTAGCTGCTGCAGTGGGTTTAATGCCAATCACAGGGATTCCACTTCCTTTAATTAGCTATGGAGGCGCATCACTCGTGATCACAATGACCATGCTCGGGGTGCTAATGAACGTAGCTCGTTACACCCATTATCAAAATAAATTAGAAACGAAGGAGACCTATGAAACAACCCGACCGTTTTACAGAACGATTTGATTGGGGATTAACATTTATTTTACTTGTCTTTTGTATAATAAGTCTTGTTGGGATTTCGTCAGCTCAAGGACAATATGAAGGAAATTTTGTGTTGAAACAAGCAATTTGGTATGGGGTTGGATTCTTCATTATTGTAGGAGCCGTTCAATTCGAACCAGACCAATACCGTAAAATGGCTCCTTATTTATATGTAGTGGGAGTGACCCTTCTAATGGTCCTTGCCGTCGCTCCGGAATCTATAGCCCAAGAAACAAATGGAGCCACAAGATGGTTGGAACTCCCGGGTATCGGAAGTTTTCAACCTTCTGAATTGATGAAAATTTTTTATATTTTAATGCTTGCGTCTGTTGTTAGTCGGCATCAAGAAAATTTCATTCTAAAAAATATCAAGCATGATCTATGGCTGTTAGGGAAAATATTATTGGTTGCTTTAATCCCCATGGCATTTATTTTGAGGCAACCAGATCTAGGAACAAGCCTTGTATTTATTGCCATCAGCGCCGGAGTCATTATCGTATCCGGCGTATCATGGAAACTCTTGATCCCTGCTTTTAGTCTTACTGCAGTTGGGTCCGCTACGGTCTACTTTCTGGTGATGCACGCTCCTGATTGGCTAGAATTAATCGGCTTACGCCCGTATCAATTTGATCGTGTAATCTCATGGAGAAAACCCGAGCTCTATGCAGCAGATGAGGGGTACAACCTTCTTCAAGCAATGACTTCCATCGGATCAGGCCAAATGCTTGGAAATGGATTTCAATCCAATCAAGTGAATGTACCTGAACATCACACAGACTTTATTTTTACCACATTCGGTGAGGATTTCGGGTTTATAGGTGCTAGTTTTGTTGTCGCATGGTTTATGTTTTTAATCTATCATCTCACTCATATCGCACTGCTCACCAAAGATCCCTTCAGTACCTATTTATCCGTGGGAGTAATCAGCATGCTGACATTTCAAGTGTTTCAAAATATCGGTATGACCATCCAAGTCCTACCGGTCACAGGGCTTACTCTCCCACTTGTTAGCTATGGCGGGACTTCAATTATGATCACCATGTTTTCACTTGGCCTCATTTACAGCATTCGTTTCCACCATCGGAATTACATGTTTGGGGGAGACACTGAAATAAAATAAAACGATAGCTATTGATCACTTTTCAATAAAGAGTGCCATGTTCATGGTGCTCTTTTTCATTTACGCATCTAACGCTAGATAACAAGCATAAGTAAACGAAGATAATATCTTTTCGGTAAGAATTAGCGAGAATAAAAAAGTTGAGAATTTGATAAAAATGGTTGACATTTTCCAAAACGTTGCGTATAAATGTAAGAGTAATAACAACAAAACAAAATATCCTCGTTAGGTGAGGCTCCTATATGGAGATAGGCTGCTGCCCAGAAATG
>NZ_JBFMIA010000277.1:0-239 GCF_040801915.1 Jeotgalibacillus marinus
CTTGTTTCCAGCCTTTTCGCTCCCTTTTCTCCCTCCCCCTCTTTTCCCTTTCCTCTTCTGTTTCTTCCCCTTTCCTCTTTCTTACCTCCTCCTTCTTCCTTCTTTTCCTTCCTTCTCCTTTCCTTCTCTTCCTCTCTCTTCCCTTTTTTTTTTTTCTTTTTCTCCTCCCTCCCCCTCTCTCTCCTTTTCCTCCCCCCCCCTCCCCCTTTCCTTCCTTTTCTCTTTTTTCCTCTCCCTTC
>NZ_JBFMIA010000278.1:0-238 GCF_040801915.1 Jeotgalibacillus marinus
CTCATTCGTGATAGTTATTAGAAACAGTCGTGTCTTTGGTGTTCCTCGTGTTATTATTTCCTTTAACGGTGAGTCTGGACGGAAACTGATATTTCCTTGTTTCGAATTGACATGACCTGTCAAAGTGTTTTCAGCTAAGTAAACATTACCCTTGTAGCCAACCAGTCAAGCTTATCTCACTGATAGTGAAATGGACCTTTTTCCTAGCAGACAGTGTTCTTTTTTCCCTAACCGATAT
>NZ_JBFMIA010000279.1:0-238 GCF_040801915.1 Jeotgalibacillus marinus
TCCACAAATATGAAAATTAAATTGAATTGATCCTTTATTATCCATCACATTTGTATCGTTAAATCAATTAAATATGCTCTAAGAATGATGCCCATGTAAGTTCATGGGTCACCGTGCTAGTTACTACAAAGATAAATGCATATCTGTTTTGGTTTTCCTACCTGCTTTAAGGTTGTTGCTGCGTTGTATGTTTCATTTGATTTTTGGAGTATTTCCTCTCTCCAGTGTTAAACCAGGG
>NZ_JBFMIA010000280.1:0-238 GCF_040801915.1 Jeotgalibacillus marinus
GTTCGCCGAGCAGCGCGGGCAGCGAGGGCAGCGGATTCCCGCCGAGCGACAGGACGCGCAAGGAACTCAACGACGATAGTGCGCGCGGGAGCGCGGCGAGCCGGTTCTCGCGCAGGCTGAGGACGACCAGGTTCGACAGCGCGCCCAGTTCGTCGGGGAGCGTGGCCAGCGCGTTGCCGTCGAGGTGGAGTTCGGTGAGATCGGGGAAGGAGGCGAGTTCCGCGGGTAGCGCCGCCAG
>NZ_JBFMIA010000281.1:0-238 GCF_040801915.1 Jeotgalibacillus marinus
GCTCGATGTCGAGCGTGTCACAGAGCGGAGTGTGCAGGTTCATCGTGTGTTCCTTCTCGTGGACTTCGTCAGACCTGCTGGACCCGGTTATACGTCGCGGTGCGACGCTTGTAAGTTTTGCAAAGTGGTGGCGAAATGGACAGTGAGTTTCTCCTAGACGGACCTCCGAGCGATTGGATCGAGCCAATTCCTCAGGCTATCCCCCGCGAAGTTGATTGAGAGGACCGTGACGACAATC
>NZ_JBFMIA010000282.1:0-237 GCF_040801915.1 Jeotgalibacillus marinus
CATGCTGGCACAACCAAAAAAGCATGGTGGAAATGTTTACATGGTCATCAATGGGAAACAAGTATTGAATATAGGACAGGTGATAAAAAATCAAATTGCCCTACCTGCGGAAGAAAAATCGCTGCAGAAAAAACTAGACTTATGAAATTAGGTAAGTCAGGAAGTCTACAAGATAATTTTCCAGAACTTTCTATTAAATGGAATCAACATTTAAATAAAGATCTCACTCCTAATAAT
>NZ_JBFMIA010000283.1:0-237 GCF_040801915.1 Jeotgalibacillus marinus
TCATAGGAAGCAATTATCTATATTATGTAACAGAAAAATATCCAGAAGATAACTTTGTATGTTTAGATGCACTAACATACGCTGGTAATTACAATAATATAAAAGCATTAGAAAATAGAGCGAATTTTAAATTTGTAAAAGGAGATATAACAGATCGAAAATTTGTTGATAAACTATTTGAAGATGAAAAATTTGATGTTGTAATTAACTTTGCTGCAGAAAGTCATGTTGATAACT
>NZ_JBFMIA010000041.1:0-4243 GCF_040801915.1 Jeotgalibacillus marinus
ACTGATGACACACGTTTGGACGATGTAGTGGATACAATCAATAATAATTCGGGTAGATGGAGTGAAGTACCTGATTTAACCATCGATCCTGAGAAGTATCCAGACATTCAGCCTAGCAAGCCAGTTATCACTGCTGAAGGTGTATTTGCGACCGTTAAACTTAACTGGGACTATGCCTATGGTGAGTTTTATACGCAGGCATTCGAAGTCTATGTAAGTGAGGTTCAAGGCTCAACAGCATCTCCTGAGAATCTGATCTTTCGTGGATTAATCAATGGCTACAATTTTGTTGGAGAAACGAACAAACAATATTATTTCAGGGTGAAAGCTATCAACTTTCATGGTCGTGCCAGCGTATTATCTGATGAAGTCTCGGCGACCACCGCGAGGGTCGTATCTGATGATATCCTGTTCGGTGAAGAAATTGCTGCTGAGCTACGTGAATTAAGTAAAAAAGCTGAAATTTTAGCTGGTGACACCATAGGGATAGACAAAATGAAGCAAGAAGCTTTAGATGCTATTAATGAAAAGGCAAAGCAATATACAGACGAAGAAATTCAAGAAACAGAAAAAGAAATTAATGAAGAACTTGCGAACAAAGCAGGATTGAACTATGTAGAAGGCAGGTTCACGCTGGTTGATAGCGATCTAGCTGATCTGCTTGATGAAATGGAAGACCTGGAAGAATACGCTTCAAGCATTGATCAAAAAACCGATTCTATCAGTTTTAATGTTAGTGCTTTGACTCAAACAGTAGATGAAAACACAACGTCTATCTCTAATGCGGAAAGTAGTATTACTCAACTATCTGACTCCATTTATTTAAAGGTGGAAGAAACTCAAGCTCAAGTGGATACTATCGATGACGAAGTTACTAGTGTAAGTAGCCAAGTGTCTGAATTAAAGGTTGATGTAGATGGGATTTCGACTAGTGTAAAAAGTTTGGAAAGTGACATTGATAACCTAGATGTCAGAGTTAGATCGTCCGAATCCTCCATCACCCAACTATCCACCTCCATCGTTCTAAAAGCGGAGCAAGAAGAAGTGAATAGCTTAACAGGACGAATGACGCAAGCAGAGGCTTCTTTATCGGTGCATGCTGATCGGATCGAATCGAAAGTTGAGAAAGACGGGATTATATCGTCGATCAATCAAAGTGCTGAATCGGTTAAAATAGAAGCCGCAATGATTGAGTTAACAGGTGACGTGTATATGACTGACGGTACCACCTACATTTCTAAGGGAGCAGTTGGTGAACTCGCCATTGACAATGGTGTGATCAAACGCGCACACCTTGATAAAGCTATTATTGGATCAGCACAGATCGATGAAGCAGTCATTACAGATGCACATATCAATGATCTATCAGCAGATAAAATAAACGTTGGCGAGCTATCTGGAATCACGATATCTGGTGTAACAATTAAAGGTTCTGTTTTTAAATCTGTTGCTCAAGATTCGACGTTTGAACTTAATGGTGGAGATATGAAGTTAGACAATTCCAACGGTCAATCTGTTACGATTTCGCCAGATGGAATAAAGGGGTATAACAGCAACGGTGATATACGATTCCAAGCGGATCGTTCACAAGTGACGAGTTCGGCAATCGGAACATCTAATACTAATATTTATCTAGGAAGTCATGGCGAGACACGATCTGTTAATTACTCAAGTTTACCTGGTAATGGGAGTATACATGATTACATTTTTACCCCGGTACGTGCTAGTGGTTTTTATGGTAACTTTTGGAATGTTAATCCTATTGGAGCTACAAATATTTATGCAAGGCCATTGGGTGAGTTGAGAGTCACTCGAAGTGAAACACTAGATCATTATATGCCAGTACGTGCTAGTGGTTTTTATGGAAACTTTTGGAATATTAATCCTATTGGAGCAGCTACACATATTTATGCAAGACCATTGGGTGAGTTGAGAGTCACTCGAAGTGAAACACTAGATCATTATATGCCAGTACGTGCAAGTGGTTTTTATGGCTCTTTTATTGATCATAGCGGAGGTGGAATTCATCTCTATGCTCGGCCATCTAGTGGCGGAAATCTGAGAGTAACAGTCCGTGGTACGACAGATACATGGCGACCTGTCGAAGCTGCTGAATTTAGCGAACGTTCATTGGAGCGATATAAAACAGACATAGCCAAGTTTGAAGGTTCTGCTTTAGAAATTATACGGCAGAGCGATATTTATTCCTATCGATTAATCGATGATGTTAACAATGGAATTGATAGGATCAAGCATGGATTTATTATCGGAGACGGATATCGAACACCTACTCAAGTTCTTTCGGCAAATCGAGAGTCAGTAGATTTGTATGCCATACCAAGTTTGAATTGGCACGCGACCAAAGAGCTTAGTTTCTTATATGAAGGTCATGATGAACGAATTAACTATCTTGAAATGGAAAATGCACTACTTAAAGCAGAATTAAAACAAATTAAGGAGAGATTAATATGAATCTAACAAAAGAAGTAACATATGAACTAAATTACAACGGTGATGTTCATCGAATATATCATTTTGTCGATGACATCTTAAATTTAAGACATGAAAGTATTTATGGTGAGACGATTGAAGGAGAAGCTACTACAGCCTTAAATATTAAAGCAACAAATACCCCTCATCAAACTATCACTGCACAATTAGTAGGAGAAAGAGTTTACATTGAGGATGAGAACGGTCGAAAAAGAGCAGAGTTATTTTATTTTTTACCAGACGTTGAGGTTTATTTCAAATTTAACTACCAAAAAGGAATGGAATTTGGTGAGTGGTATACAGAATGGACAATGCCAATGTCAGTATCACCTATTTACAAATCATATGCAAGTAAAAATAAAAAATGAATTACTAAGGCAGGCGATCAGCCTGCTTTTTAATTTGTCTTTAAAAGGGAAACAATCACGTCATCGTAGTAAGTTTACAAGGTTTTAGACGAACGATTGAAGGAAGTGGCGGAACAAGAACAGGAATTATTAAAAGAGCATTGCCACTTAGATGACGAGGGTAACCCTAAAATTAAAAAAAATGGTCAAAAGTGGGAGTGAAAGATGTTGAAGCGTTCCGTAAAGACAAGATCGAGCTTCTCGAAGAAGGACTTGTGATTGATGGTGGCGATAATACGGAAATGCTAAAAACGGTGAAAACCATTTTGTTCGATTGCGACAAAGAATTCAGCGGACAAGATGCACTGATTTACGATTATCTATACGATCAATTTGAAGAAGCAGACGAATAAATTAGTAAATGGAAATTGACTCATGTAAGGAGGTGTTTTTTTGTTATATATATTCAATCAAAACGAAGAACTACAAACCATCTTAAAAGAGTACACAGAAGCGTCCCACACTGAACAATTGAATAAAGATAACTTCTTTGAGTTTTGGGTCCCAGCTAATCATCCGGATAGTCAATTCATCAAAGAAGAAAACTTGGTTGCTTTTAAGGATGAAGACGGCGAGCTTCGGTTGTTTGTCATTAAAGAATTAGAGGAAGTACACGATGATGTGTTGTATAAGGAAGTCTTTTGTAAGGCTGCGTGGATGGACGAATTAGAAGACGAGGCGCTTGAAGAAAGTAGCACTCAAGACCAAACAATGGAGGATGCACTTTCTCAAGCCTTACAGGATACTAGATGGCAAGTAGGTGAAGTGGCCGAACTCGGATTAAATGAAGTTGATTTCTATTTTGAATCGGTTCTTTCTGCGATCAATAACATCCTTAGTACGTGGGGCGGTGAGGTTAAAGACCGTATTCTTATCTCAGGTAATAAAATAACGGGTAGATATATAGATATCTTGCCAAGACGTGGAGCAGATACAGGAAAGACACTCAGCATTTCCAAAGACCTTCAAAGCATTCACAGGACCGTGGTCTCTTATCCTAAAACCGCCTTGTATGGGCGAGGAAAAGGGGAAGAAGGAGCAGACGGGAGCGACAGACGACTCACCTTTGAAGAGGTGGAGTGGTCCACTCAAAAAGACGATCCAGTAGACAAACCATTCGGTCAAAAATGGGTAGGAGATCCAGATGCTTTACAAAAGTATGGCAGAGAGAATTTCACTCGCCATCGGTTTGACTTTTTTGATTCGTCCGATGAAGAAGACCCAAACCAGTTACTTATGGACACGTGGAATGCCTTACAAGAAAAAAACCAGATCTTAGTGTCCTACGATTTATCGGCGATCTCGCTAGAAAAAATAGCGGGACTTGAACACGAAAAAGTACGACT
>NZ_JBFMIA010000284.1:0-237 GCF_040801915.1 Jeotgalibacillus marinus
TTAGCAAGGGCCTGCCCGGAGAAGAGCAGGCTATGGACGCACTTACTACCTTGACTGCTTAATGTTGAGCCGAATACAGTGGGTGATCTCTCTACTCCAGGCGGCCACCGAGCGCCCTCGGCGCCTGGCGCTGCCGGGTGAATGCCGGCAAAGTCGATCTCGGGGAGGTGTTTGGTTGGGTTCTTGGCGTCCGTGGCCATCATCTCTGGTGGTGGTGGCTTCGGCTCGGCATCCGGA
>NZ_JBFMIA010000285.1:0-237 GCF_040801915.1 Jeotgalibacillus marinus
GGCGATGCGGGCAACCGCGTAGCCCAGCACGAATATGCCGCCGATCAGCCCCGGCCTCCTGAAGCCGAACCGCCGCACCGCCCAAGCGAGCAGGAGAAACAGCAGCAGGCCTTCGGCGAACGCTTCGTAGAGCTGGCTAGGATGCCGCGGCTCGGGTCCCGCATGAGGGAACACGACCGCGGAGGGGAAATCCGGCGCCGGACGCCCCCACAGCTCTCCGTTGATGAAATTCGCTAT
>NZ_JBFMIA010000286.1:0-237 GCF_040801915.1 Jeotgalibacillus marinus
TTAACTGCTTTTCTACCTATATTAAAACCCATAATTCTTCCCGGAATATCATCCACGGGCGGATGAATTCCTCCCCATATTCTGGAGAGACTGGTTTGGTCTGAAGCATCTCGATAAGTTGCCCATTGCAGGTAAATATCTTCGGAAGGTCCGTTTTCAAATTCGAGAAAATCACCCGCAGCTGCAAAAAATTCTCCCATTCCTCCTGGGAAATAGGCAGTTCCTGTCATCAGGGTC
>NZ_JBFMIA010000287.1:0-236 GCF_040801915.1 Jeotgalibacillus marinus
GGCACAACAGGCACCTCTGCACTAAGTGCAGTATGGAAAGCCCCTGTTTTAAAAGGTAATAAACCACGCCCGTAGCTACGTGTTCCCTCTGCAAACATCCACACCGACAATCCTTTTTGTTTAATTTTAGCCGCCGCTTTAGAAATTGTCCCCGCCGCTTTAGAGCGATTCGATCTATCAATTAAAATATTACCAGACAACCAATAAAGCTGCCCAAAAAACGGGATCCACTTAAG
>NZ_JBFMIA010000288.1:0-236 GCF_040801915.1 Jeotgalibacillus marinus
ATCCGCTGCGCATGCACATAGCTCTTTGCCAAAGACGCAGGGTCGGTGAAATTGCGCAAGGATGGCTCCATGCGCAGATCTTCCGGCAGGCTGTCAAGAAACCCTACCGGAACAGCAGCCGAGGCTGCTGGGGCTGCAGATGCAGCTGCGACATCTTGAGATCCAGTGTCCTGGGTTGTCTCTTCGCTCATTGTCTTTCCTTCTCTTCGGACAGCATTCGGACGATCAGCAGCACT
>NZ_JBFMIA010000289.1:0-236 GCF_040801915.1 Jeotgalibacillus marinus
AAAGTGTTACACGGTTCCAGCAAGTGACCCCTTGCCACCTTTTCTTCCCCTTTTCTCCTCTCCTTGTCTTTCCTTCTTCCCTCTTTTCCCTTTTCCCCCTTCTTTTTTCTTCTTCCCCCTTTCTTCTTTTTCTCCTTCCTTTTTTTCCTCCCCTCCCTCTCTTTCCTCTTCTTCCTCCTCCCCTCCTTCCCCCTCCCTCTTTTCCCCTTCCTCCCCCTCTTTCCCCTTCTCCTCCC
>NZ_JBFMIA010000042.1:0-4194 GCF_040801915.1 Jeotgalibacillus marinus
GAGCTAGATGGTACAAAAGCGGAAGCGGGCGTTTAGGCTCGACAGGCGTAAGGGAACTGTCAAGGAGGGTCGTACTTTCCCACCGCAGTCGGAGCACTACGAATAAAGAGAAGTCGCTATGATTTCTCTTTATTTCCCTAAATTTATTTGGTATTACTCTGAGCTCAGGATACAATAGAATGGATGAAATTTTCAACAACGAATCAGAGGAGATCTGATGGTTGTTGATGTGTTCATCTTATTGGAAGGGAGACAGTAGAATGTTTCATCAGTTAAAAACGTTTTTTTTCTCGTCAGTAATCCTTATTGCCCTCTTTTTTCTACCCACTATACTGTTTTCACTTCTTTTTTCTGGTTTTCTCATCTATTTTGGTGGAAAGAAATTTCATCGTTTTTTGGGGAAAATACTTTTTGGTCTTGGTTTGTTTTTTGTTGTGCTGATAATTTCAAATGTGTTTATGGTAAAGGTTTTACTCATCATTCTAGTGTTCTATTATGTTCACGCTTATGTTGGATCGAAAAAAAAACCAAAAGTGCACTCGCCATTAATTAGTTACCCAAATGAAAACGTGAAGGTGGACACACTTGTTCTCAAGCGTCAGCAACTTCTTTCGAATAAGTGGATTGGTCATCAACAGACACCGAATGAAACGTATGAATGGGAAGATATTCAGTTGCAAAATGGCGTGGGTGATGTGGTTATTGATTTAAGTAATACCGTTCTTCCCCTTGGAGAATCAATTATTTCCATTCGAGGTGGTATTGGAAAAGTGACCATTTTGATCCCGTATGAAATAGATATTAGTTTACGTCATTCAGTGATTATAGGTTCTGCTTCTGTTTTTCACTTCATGCAAACAAGAATGTGGAATGAAAGTATGCACTACACAACGCAAGAATACAATGTAGCACCTCAAAAAATGAAAATCCTCACTTCAATGTGGATTGGAGATTTAGAGGTGAAGCGAGTATGACGCTATTGACCAAAGGAGTTCTGCAATCGGTGGGTCTTGCGCTGACAGTCATGTTAGTAAGTCTAGGAGGGTATTTGTTGCTGTTTCCTCCTGAAGACTGGTCAATATTTTGGTCGACTCGAATAGTAGATATTCCTCTAATCTTCTTTTTATTGTTAAGTACGTTTTCAATTACAATCATTTGGGCATTTATCCAAGGTGCAGGACTTAGACAGCAAATACACTATGTTAGACACCAACTTGAAGATATGAAGTTGGGAAGGTCAACGTTACAAGGGAAATCACCTCAGAGCACTGAACTCGCACAGCTTTCACTTGAAGCAAAAAACGTTCAGACGATGATCAATGACCAAGTTCGATTAGCACAAAAACTAGCAAGTGAAAAAGTAGAGAACCAAGAAAAAGTAATTCAAGAAATGGTTTCTAAAGAACGGAATCGACTAGCAAGAGAGTTACACGATTCAGTCAGTCAACAACTTTTTGCCGCCTCCATGCTAATGTCAGCCATAAATGAAACGAGAGAGCATACACAAAATGACGAAACAAAGCAATTAAAATTGGTGGAAGAAATGATTCATCAATCTCAACTTGAAATGCGTGCGTTGTTTCTTCAGTTAAGACCCGTGGCGTTAAAAGGAAAAACGTTCAAAGAAGGTATGGCCGAGTTAATGATTGAACTTCAACAAAAAGTCCCCCTATCCATTTCGTGGAAATCCGAAGAGATGAGATTGGCCAAAGGTGTGGAAGACCATTTGTTTCGTATCTTGCAGGAATCTGTATCCAATACGCTAAGACACGCTAAAGCAAGTGTATTGGATGTGTTTTGTATCCAACGAGACGGTAATGTCATTTTACGTGTTGTGGATGATGGAGAGGGCTTTAATGTTACTGACGAAAAAGCGGGGGCGTATGGTCTTCAAAATATGAAAGAACGTGCAATTGAGATAGGTGGATCCCTTAAAATCGTTTCTTTACCAAATAAAGGTACGAGATTAGAGGTTAAAGTTCCTTTTGTAGAAAGGGAGGAGGAGTAGCATGATTCGAGTTCTGTTTGTAGATGATCACGAAATGGTACGAATTGGAGTCGGCTCTTATTTATCAGCTCAAAAAGATTTAGAAGTAGTGGGAGAAGCAGATGATGGAGGAGCAGCCGTTGAATTAGCATTGTCACTTAGACCTGATATTATTTTAATGGATTTAGTGATGAAGGAAATGGATGGAATAGAAGCGACAAAGCGAATTATAGCTGCCTGGCCTGACGCGAAAATTATTATTGTAACGAGCTTTTTAGATGACGATAAGGTATACCCTGCATTAGAAGCAGGTGCGACTAGCTATATGCTTAAAACATCAAAAGCTAGTGATATTGCCAATGCTGTACGAAAAACGTTTCATGGTGAAATGGTGTTAGAACGTGAAGTGACAGACAAAGTAATGAAAAAAATGAGACAAGGTGACAAGAGACCTCTACACGAAGAACTAACGACAAGAGAAATTGAAATTTTGCATTTAATGACAGAAGGGAAAGCGAATCAAGAAATTGCGGATGAACTATACATTGCTTTAAAAACAGTCAAGACGCATGTTAGCAATATTTTGAGTAAGTTAGAAGTTCAAGATCGTACACAGGCGGTTATTTATGCATTCAAACATGAATTAGTAACGTAAGGTGGGAAAGTCATGTCAAATGTGGATAAACAATAAATTACCACATACAGAAAGGAGTAACTGTGATGATTATAGAACCACAAATACGAAGGGGGGAAGATGGTAAAGTTGAAATTAATCAGTATAAACAGATCAATAGACTTTTGCTTAAACGAGGAGGGAAAAGGAAAATGATTTCACTACAAGATTGGTTCTCCTATCATGTGTGGGGAACAACACGTCAGCTGGAACACTTAACAACACTACCTGACAATGTGTACGATCAGGAAATTCAAAGTGTGTTCCCATCGATTAGAGCAGTTTTTGAACATGTTTGGGTAGTTGATTATTTGTGGCTTCAACGAATGAAAGGTGAAACACAGCCTGAACCGCCTGACATCCAGCTACTTACAATTGAAGAGGCAAAACATGAGTTCACGCTACTTCATGAAGAAATACAATGTTTTATACAACAGAGTGAAGATTTTACTACACCTTTTTCATTTAAAACAATAAAAGGGTTTGTGATGGAAAACACAGTGGAAGAAATGATCTATACAGTAGTGAATCATGGTTCTTATCACCGTGGAAATGTGACAGCGATGCATCGTCAACTGGGATATGAAGGTGTTGTGTATGATTATATTTATTACCTAGATTCCACGCGGAACAATTAGAAAACACGCTTACAACAAGTATCCATAAAGGATTTCATCCTATTTAGCCTTCACCCAATGGCGGCTTTTGAAATGAAAAGGATTAACTAAAACTGGCAAGGCGATGTTCGTAAAAGAGCGTTGTGACGCCAGTTTTTTTCTGTTTAAAAAAGTGTCTCTGCATACAAAAGAGGAGGTATGATGAGCAACTAAGTCTCAAGTCTTAGCTTAAAATCAAACTTGAGAGCGTTACTGAGAAACCGAGTAGTAGATATGATTAAACCATGATAAAAAGGAGGAACATAATTATGAAAAAAGTTGGATCATTCATCGTTGGGACGATCGTAGTTGCAGTCATTGCATTGGGGGTTTTGGTTCATGCAACTAAGTCTCAAGTTTTAGATGAAAATCAAACTTGAGAGCGTTACTGAGAAACCGAGTAGTAGATATGATTAAACCATGATAAGAAAAGGAGAAACATAATTATGAAAAAAGTTGGATGTTTCATCGTTGGAGCGATCGTAGTTGGAGCCTTTGTGTTCTACGCACTTTACTATGGTTATTATCAGACTCTTTAATATACAAATAAAGGAGGAAATAGCCATGAGAATCAAACTAAAACCAAGCAAGAAATTTGCTAGAATAAAGCACATCATCGTAAATGGAACGATGGTTGCAACAGGATTTGACCGATGTGATGGAACATTTGAAGTCATGCCACACGCTCAATACTTCAATTACAACAATACGGTGATCATTGAAGAAAAAAGAATGGAAGAATGGTTCATCAAAAAACTTGACGATTTAATATAGAGGGGAATTTAATATGACACAGAAATCGATTGTTCAGCTAAGAGATGTCACGAAAAAGATTAATGGGAAAACGATTATTGACAAGGTTTCATTTGATGTTTATG
>NZ_JBFMIA010000290.1:0-236 GCF_040801915.1 Jeotgalibacillus marinus
AGGGATTATTGGACAAATTTCTCTGAATCAAAAGGGATGTTTGATAATTTGGAAAGTAGATGCAGTGTTTCTTTCAGTTCTTTTTTTGGTAAATTTATGGTATATCGCTGTTGAAGTTCCTCGTTAGAAATTTCAGGAAATTCAACATTGAAATGTTGCGCTAATTGTTGAAGAATATATTGTAAAGATGCGTTCTCAAAATGCCAATAAGCGTTATCCATCCACATAGGATCCTT
>NZ_JBFMIA010000291.1:0-236 GCF_040801915.1 Jeotgalibacillus marinus
GCTAAACGAGCCATACAAAGAAGTCTTTTCCCTCCGAACTTTTGGAGAATTATCGTTCAAACAAATTGCAGAATTATTTGGAAAAACCGAAGCTTGGGCAAGAGTCGCTTATCACCGGGCAAGATTGCGAATAAAGGAGGAATTGAAATGAAACTGTCGTGTAAAGTTATCGAAGATATGCTACCTATGTATTATGATGGGGTATGCTCCGAGGAAAGCGCTGCGCTGGTTGAAGG
>NZ_JBFMIA010000292.1:0-236 GCF_040801915.1 Jeotgalibacillus marinus
TTGTTTCCGGCCGGTCCGTGATGATGAGCGGCCAGATGTAGTCGTTCCATTCGGTCACGATGGTCACCAGCGCCACGGTGGCGATGGAGGGAACGGACACGGGGACCACGATCTGCCAGAGACGGCGCCAGTGCCCGGCCCCGTCCATCTCGGCCGATTCCAGGATGGACGCCGGCAGGGTCCGGAAGTGCTGCCGCAGCAGGAAGGTGCCGAACGCAGTGCCCAAGCCCGGGAGG
>NZ_JBFMIA010000293.1:0-236 GCF_040801915.1 Jeotgalibacillus marinus
GAGAAGGAAGGGAAGAGGGGAAGGGAAGAGAAGGAAAGGAGAGGGGAAAGGGGGGAGGAGGGGAGAAAAAAGGAAAAGGAAAAGGAAGAAAGAGAGAGGGGGAGGGGAGGGGGGGGAAGAAAGAGGAGGAAGGGGAGAGAAAGAGGAGAAAAAGGGGAAAAGGGAAAAAGGAAAGGGGGAAAGGAGGGGAGAGGGAAGAAAAAAAAGGAAACGAGAAGGGGAGGAAACCCACGAGA
>NZ_JBFMIA010000294.1:0-236 GCF_040801915.1 Jeotgalibacillus marinus
CCTTAGTTCGAAAATATTGGCAAAACACCATTACAATTCATAATTCATTGGCAGACTATGTGTGAAACCATTGGCATGATATTCAGAATCCATTGGCAGCCCATGTGTGAAACCACTGGCACATACCCTTAGTTTAAAATCATTGGCAAAACATCAATACAATTCATAATCCATTGGCAGACTATGTGTGAAACCATTGGCACAATTTTCAGAATCCATTGGCAGCCCATGTGTGA
>NZ_JBFMIA010000295.1:0-236 GCF_040801915.1 Jeotgalibacillus marinus
GGGGGAGAGGAAAGGAAAGGAAGAGAAAAGGAGAAAGGAAAAAGGAAGAAGGGGGAAAAGAAGAAAGAGAAGAAAGAGGAAAAAGAGGGGGGGAGGGAAAGAAAAAGAGAAGGGAGAGGAGGAAAAAGGGAAAAGAAGGAAAGAGGGGAGGGGAAGAGAAAAGGGGGAGGGAGAGGGAGAAAGGGGGAGGGGGGGAAAAAAAGGGGAGGGAGGGGAAAGGGGAAGAAAGAGGAAGC
>NZ_JBFMIA010000296.1:0-235 GCF_040801915.1 Jeotgalibacillus marinus
TTTCTCTTCCTCCTTCTCCCTCTTTTCCCCCCCTCTTCCCTTTCCCTCTTCCCTTCTCTTCTCCCTTTCCTCCCCCCCCCTCCTCCTCCTTTCTTCTCTCCCCCTTCTCTCTTCCTCTTTCCCCCTCCCCCTCCTTTTTCCCCCCCTCCCCCCTTTTCTTTTCTCCCTTCCTCTCTCCTCCCTCCTTTCCTCCTTCTCTCTTTCCCTTCCTTCTTTCTTCTCCCCTCTCCTCTTC
>NZ_JBFMIA010000297.1:0-235 GCF_040801915.1 Jeotgalibacillus marinus
TCGGCGGCGGTCCCGACCCAGGCGAGGGGCGGTTTGCGGGTGATGACGCTGACTTCGTCAAGGCCGACCAGGGCCGCGCTGGCGAGGGCGTCAATCCCGCCGATAGCGCCGGAGGGGATTATCAGCCGCCGCCCGTACTGCCGGGCCAGTCCCGCCAGCCCTTCAAAGAGGCTGTCGTCGGTAAAAGCCCCGGTGGCGCAGACCAGCAGGTCGCGCCCGGTCATGAGGGCTTCCG
>NZ_JBFMIA010000298.1:0-235 GCF_040801915.1 Jeotgalibacillus marinus
TTATGTGTGTCTCGTTCCATCCGTTGTCTCCTTCTATTGTTGCTGCGGGTTCATTCAATGGAGAGGTGGTGGTGTGGAATTTAAATGAGCCTGAAAAAGCAATGTGCATGACAGCGATTGATAGTCCTTATTCGCACAAAGAACCTGTTCTGGACATAAAGTGGGTTTATGATCATAGCCTCAAGAAGAATCTCCTCGCTAGCGCTGGTGCAGATGGAAAATTGCTTTTCTGGGA
>NZ_JBFMIA010000299.1:0-235 GCF_040801915.1 Jeotgalibacillus marinus
TGTACAGCTCCGCGTTGATCTGCTCGTTGATGAGCTGGGAAATGCTTTCGTGCATGGTCGTTCCTCCCGTGGTTGCAAGGGTTGCATGGCCTCCCCATTATAGTCGCGTGGCAAGAGCCTGTCTTGAGGCGTTTCGCCCATGCCCGCACCACTTGAGACCAGAGGTTACAGTTCAGTTTCAAGTAGCCCAGGTCAGCGGCAGGATGCGCGGCCGACAAGCGCCGCTGCAAATATT
>NZ_JBFMIA010000043.1:0-4057 GCF_040801915.1 Jeotgalibacillus marinus
CGCCCTGTCCTTCAAAAACCAACACAATATCGCCATTGGTCAATAACGTCACATTGGGATGATCCCCTTTTCCATAGTAGTTGTTCACGCTATACCAATCGATCTTTCCGTCTTCATAACGACCTAAATTATAATGCAATTCATGATTTCCACCTTCATGAACTTCGATGATATTGCCATTAGTAAGGGTAGCGATGGTTGGTTTCTCTCCACCACCATATTCAACCGGATGGGTCCAAAATATCTGATCATCCTCATACTCACCCAATTGATAGGATGTTTTTCCGTCTTTGTCATTCACCGACACGACAAGACCGTTATCCAAAACAGTGATCGAAGGATTCTCACCATTCGCATAGTTGTCGGATGATGATAACTCATCGATATCTAAGTATTCAAGTGTCACATTCTCAGTAGAAGCAGAAGCTCCAACTGGCGTATTCAGAGTAAAGATCATAAGTAAAGCGATAAGTATTTTAGTAAACGTTTTCAATTATCATTCTCCTTTTCTATTTTTAATAATTTAAATATTCATTTTATCACAAACATTAAAAATAAAAAGAAACATAAAAAACCCGCTCCTGTCGACGAGGAGCGAGTTTTTTGTTTTTACTTATACTACTTAGGAGTTTTAAAAATGGTGAACCTCTATCATTCTTACTATGGAATGTTAATTATAACACGAAAGATAAGGCGTATCTTTTGTAAGTTTTTTATATTATTCCAACCATGTGATGCGTTTTTGTTCCTCATCATATTCTCCCAATACATACCGTAGTTTATCAGTATGCTTTGGAACTTCATGAACATTTAATATTAACCCATTTTTTAGTTGGACCACATCGTTAAATTGACCATCAAAATCGTTAATAGTTGGAGTTTCAAATAAAAGGTGCCCATATCGATACGAAGCCATTTGGAACCACGTTGATATACCCCTATGAAACATCATTAGAACTTCCCCGTTATCTAGTTGATAGGAGACTGGACTATTCACGTCATGAGGTTCCCATAACATTGAGCTACCAATCCTATCTAATGTGTTATTTGTTCTATCTGGTTCATTAATGGAATACCAAAGATGACCATCATCATCATTTGATTTTCGAGTCTTTAAGACAAGACCATCAGCCGATGCAGATACAGAAGCTTCATACCCTGCGCCGTACTCTTCGCCTATAGTTCCCCAAGAAATATCCACTTTATCAGAATCAATATTTATGATAGAACCATAATTATAAAAAAGTTTACCCGAGGCGCGGGCGTTTCCGCTAGAATGAACTTCGACAATATCCCCATCGCTTGTTACCGTTATTTTTGGTAACAATCCCCTATCATATTTATTACCGATACTATACCAATTTATGGAACCGTTTTCATATTTACCTAAATTATAATACAAGTGTTTGGTAGTGTCACCACCATTATTGTGATTGCTGTGTACTTCTATGACATCCCCATTGGGCAGCGTAGCAATGGAAGGATTTGCTCCATTGTCATATTCCTTTGGATCTGTCCAATACATCTTACCGTCGAGATATTCACCCAATTGGTAGTACATTTTTGGAGTTATCCATTGGTGACGGTAGCTTACTGCCAATACAAGACCGTTATCCAAAACAGTCATGGACGGTTTCTGCCCAATACTATTATAAATAGCTTCCGCCGACGTCTCATCGATGTTTAAATATTCAAGAGGAACATGATCACCCCAAAAAACACGGTTACTATTATCATCATATCTTCCTATTACATAGTTGATCTCATCACTATCATGATCTTCATGAACGTTTAACAAGAGACCATTTTGAAGTTGGACCACATCGTTATTTTTCCCGTGAAAGTGGGTGTATGTGTCAGATTTCGGATCAACCCATGAAGCCTCTCCCACTGCACCAGAACCCCATCCGGGATAATATTCTACTTTCCCCATTTGGTTCCATGTTCCGTTGCTTTGATTGCTATCAAACATCGATAGAATGGATCCGTTATCCAGTTGAATCGTCACTGGATTATTCGAACTGTGTGGCTCAAATTCATACGCCGCTCCAATTACACTAACGGAATGGTTATCAACGGATGATCGATTGACACTTGCCCAAAGATAACTATCCGATACGCTTTTGTGTGTCTTTAACAATTGTCCGTTAGCCAATGCTGTGACTGAAGGTTGTAGTCCTTTGTCATACTCAATCCCATTTTTGTACCAAGTAACCTTATCATTTTCGAACGTTCCGTATTCATAATAAACTCCCGTATTATCTACTTGCTGTCCTTCAAACACCAACACAATATCGCCAGTGGTCAGCACCTCCACATTTGGATGGTCTCCTAGTCCATAGAAGTTGTTCACGCTATACCAATTGATTGTTCCGTCTTCATAACGACCTAAATTATAATGTAATTCGTGATTTCCACCTTCATGAACTTCGATAATATCGCCATTATCAAGTGTAGAGATGGTTGGTTTCTCTCCTCCACCGTATTCAACAGAGGGGGTCCAATGCATCTTATCTTCCTCATATTCGCCCAATTGATAGGATAGTTTTCCGTCCCGATCATTCACGGACACGACCAGACCATTATCCAACACAGTGATGGAAGGATTCTCACCCATCGTGTAGCTGTCGTTTGATGATAACTCATTGATATCTAAGTGTTCGAGTTGTTCCTCCTCCGTAGAAGCATACGCTCCAACTGGCGTATTCAGAGTAAAGATCAGTAGTAAAGCCATAAATAGTTTGATCATTTTTTTCATGTTCTTTCCTCCTTTTGTATGAATAACCAGTATAATATTTCGAAACTGTATTTGTCATCTTAAATTAAAATTTCTAAATATTTTTAAAATAAATAAAAAAGTGAACTACCTACCACTTAACACCCTAGCGAATTGTTTGAAGTGGGGGGCTTCTGTCGGAAAATAAAAAACCCGCTCCCTTTAAAGGAGCGAGATAGATCAAAAATATTGCCACCAAACTACACGGTCGGAGCCTTCATATTTATAACGTCCCATAGAATAGCGAATCTTATTACTATTAGGATCTTGATGTACGCTTAAAAGATAACCGTTTTGTAATTGGACGACATCCATATTTTCACCTTCAAAATCACTAACATTCGGACTTGTCCAATCCACCGATGTTCCATGTGATGAATTAAGTGTTCCTGTTTTGAACCACGCTTTATCACTATTTCTATCATCAAACATGTTTAAAATAAAACCGTTGTTCAATTGCAATGAGACTGGATTGCCAGACCCATTATCCTCATATTTATATGGGTCTCCAAGTGGCTCCATAGATCTACCATAAGCACTTTTATTCACAGATTGCCAAAGATGACTATTCCATTGGCTTTTGTGTACCTTTAAAAATAATTGGTTATCCAATGCTGCTACAGAAGGTTGAACTCCTTCATCATAGTTGAAAGTTTGTTTCTCCCACTCAACGAAAGGTTCCCCTAAATATGGTTTTTCAAAAGTTCCATAACCGTATTTCAGAGAATCATTAAATGGTCCCCATCCCTCACTAACCACAACAATCTCTCCATTCCGATACCGCTACATTTGGCTTATTTCCTTTGCCGTAGTAATTATCTTTGCTATACCAATGAATGGCTTTGTCTGTATATCTTCCTAAACTATAATATAAATCGTTTCCACCACCATATTCACGCGCTTGTGTCCAATACACCCTAAAATCATAATACTCACCTAATTTATATTCTAATTTTCCTCCATTATCATTTACCATCAATACCAGACCATTATTCAAAACAGTGATGCTAGGGTTTTCACCCGTAGTAAGCCAATCACTTGCACCAGTAATATTACCATTATTTTCCTCTAATATTTGTAACGGAACTTCTCGAACAGGAGTAAATGGAATATTGCTATCTGGCGGAGGAGGAGGACTCCACTCTATTGGTATAGGTTCCTCAAACGATGCCATCCAATCAACACGATCATCATCATATTTCCCCAATTGATAGCGAATATTATTGCTAGAATGATCTTCATGGACGTTTAAGAAGATCCCATTTTGAAGTTGAACGATAT
>NZ_JBFMIA010000300.1:0-235 GCF_040801915.1 Jeotgalibacillus marinus
TTGCTGTAACATCATTTGTTGTTTTGATATTTTATCTTCATATCCTGTATCATTTTGTGAAGCCATTTTATGTAATTGTTGTCCTGATACTTTTGACGAATATACGTTTTCGTTTCTGTCAATAGGGTCTGACATTAAATTATCGTCACTTCCATATAATAAATTTAATTCTGTCATAATATCTATATAAATGAAAATAAATTATTATTTTTTAATTAAATAATAATCTTTTAGT
>NZ_JBFMIA010000301.1:0-235 GCF_040801915.1 Jeotgalibacillus marinus
CCTCCCCCCCTTTGTCTCCCCTCCTTCCTTCCTTCCCTCCTCCCCTCCCTCCCCTCCCTCTCTCCCTCCTTTCCCTCCTCCTCCTTTTTCTCCTCTTCCTTCCCTCCTTTCTTTTCCTCTTTTCCCTTTTTCTTTTCTTCCTTTCTCTTCCCCTTCTCCTCTCCTTTTTCCTTTTTTTCTTTTTCTCCCCCTCTTTTTCCCCCCTTCTCTCTCCCTCTTTTTCCCCCTTCTCTTT
>NZ_JBFMIA010000302.1:0-234 GCF_040801915.1 Jeotgalibacillus marinus
CTTGCCGCGGCGCGCCGTAGCGTTCCAATCGATGGCACGGAACGGATCGCCCGTTCCCCATTCGCGCAAGCTCTCGAACTCGGTTCCCATCCCGCGCAGGCGCATCTTGCGCAGGCCGGCTTCGATCAATTTGTTGCGCGCGTGGAGTTTGCCGTACCGCTCCACCGCGGAAAGGTCGGGATAGATGCGCACGCTTACCGGGTCGGCAACGCGCATGCGGCGGCGCAGCAACCT
>NZ_JBFMIA010000303.1:0-234 GCF_040801915.1 Jeotgalibacillus marinus
GGTCCAACATCCTACCGTGTTGCTTCAAATGTCATTTCATTTTTTGTTTTTTAATGGTTAATTGTCCATTGTATATATTAATATACATCATATCTTCTGTATGGGCTTCCCTTGTAGCTCAGTTGGTAAAGAATCTGCCTGGAGTGCAGGAAACCCAGGTTCGATCCCTGGGTTGGGAAGATCCCCTGGAGAAGGAAATGGCAACCCATTCCAGTATTCTTGCCTCGAGAATTC
>NZ_JBFMIA010000304.1:0-234 GCF_040801915.1 Jeotgalibacillus marinus
TTCTGCTCATTCATTCGCGAATATGGTAGTTGGACGGCTAACAGACAGTACACAGGAAGGCTTAGCGCCAGGGTTGCCACAGCGCGGTGTCGTCCTGCGCAGAGCTTTGATGAAACGGCAGCAATCAAGATATAGAGACAAATATATAACCGGCGTCAGTAGACGCCTTGGATCGAGGAGCGCGCCACTATGCACTGGCAAGACAAGTCATCAGCCTGGGCGCCGGCGCTTAAC
>NZ_JBFMIA010000044.1:0-3658 GCF_040801915.1 Jeotgalibacillus marinus
TTTTGCCTCTCTATACTGATGACACACGTTTGGACGATGTAGTGGATACAATCAATAATAATTCGGGTAAATGGAGCAGTGTTGATGATTCAAATTTCCCTGATATTGAGCCGCCTGTTCCAATAAATGTCCAAGCGACAGGTGCTTTTCGCTCAATCATTATTGAGTGGGATTTTGTTCCGGATTTATATATCGCCAATTACGAGGTTTTCGCTTCGCAAGTTAAAGGATTTCATCCTGATAGTTCCAATTTAGTTTTTCGTGGAAAAACAAGTATTTGTTCTTACAACGCAGATGTCAACGAGCAATGGTATTTCCGTGTACGAGCGGTGAATACTCATGGCACTCAAAGTGACTTTAGCAAAGAAGTCTCAGACACAACCGCTAGAATAATCAGTGATGACATTCTTTTTGGAGAAGAAATCGCAGAAGAGCTACGTGAATTGAGTGAAAATGCTGAAATTTTGGCTGGCGGAACTGTGGGAATTGACAAAATGAAAGAAGAAGCTCTGGAGGCCATTCAGGAAACGGCTAAGAAGTATACTGATGAAGAAATTCAAGAGGCTGAAGAAGCGATCAACAAAGAGCTTGCGGAAAAAGCAGGATTGAACTATGTAGATGGCGAGTTTAGTTTAGTCAACAGTGAATTAAGCGAGATGCTAGGCGACATCAACCTAATATCAGGAGACGTATCGGGGATTGATAGTCGAGTAGACTCTTTGCAGAACACTTCCGATGACTTGCGTTCTCGTGTTTCTGAAAATGAAGAAGAACTACTCGCAAATGACGGTCGAGTTACAACGGTCGAACGTGATATTGATGAGGTTGAGGGCACACTTTATACAACGATTAATAGTCTTTCAAATGTTGAGAACACGATAGAAAATCAGCAAACACAAATCGATGCTAATGCTACTGAAATCAACTTAAAAGCAAGTGAAGGAGCATTAAATACCGTTACTGGTGACGTTCGAGAAGTGCAGTCTGAATTGTCGGTGCAAGCTGGACAAATTGAAGCGAAAGCTGAATCAGCCGAACTTACAATCGTTGACGGAAAAGTAGCAGGGGTACAGGAAAACCTCGCATCGCTTGAGGTGAGCGTTGACGGGATTTCTACTAGTGTCGAAAGTTTGCAGGTTGATTTAGATGGGTTGGAGATTGGTGGGCGCAACTTACTCAGAAACAGTCTACTTGTAGATAACCATTCAAATAACAGCAATATCTATCCAGTAGATAAAGAAGTGTTTGAGGATTACCATCGATACACTTCTCGTGAGGGCGCGTCTAATCCGTTAATAAACCTATACAATTCTATTCCCTCAACTGATATTACTGATGGGAGTTGGCAAGATAACGACATAACCGCATCAGTAAATGTTCGGACGGATTTGGAAGACGCTTATATCCGGATTCGATTGTATGACACTCAGAATACTGACGATACGATATTAGAAACAGTTGTTGTTCCTGTTCCTACAGGAATTTGGACTAGAATTAGTATAACTGCACCAAATGTATCTCAAAATTTAAAAGATGACAGTATTGTTCGAGTTATGTTGCAGGCTTCAAATTCAAGTGGATCAGCTGTATCTATGGTAGGTAAATATTTAGACATAGGCGGCTTTAAAATCGAAAAAGGCAACAAAGCCACAGACTGGACGCCAGCACCTGAGGACATTGACTCATCGATCGAAAACGTCCAACAATACGCTTCAAGCATTGATCAAAAAGCCGATTCTATAAGTTTAGAAGTTAGTGAGTTAGAACAAACGGTAGATGGCAACACAGCATCTATTTCTAATGCTGAAAGTAGTATTACTCAACTAGCAACATCGATTGTTTTAAAAGCTGAACAAGATCAAGTGGATACAATTGACGGAGAGGTCACAACTGTTAAAAGCCAAGTATCCGAGTTAACCGTGGATATAGATGGGATTTATACTAGTGTAAGTAGTTTGGAAATTGACCTAGATGACTTAGGTACAAGAGTCGAATCATCCGAATCATCCATCACGCAACTATCTGACTCCATTGATTTGACAGTAAAGGAATTGGACATTGTTGACGGTCGCATGACCGAAGCAGAGGCATCTTTAAAGGTTCAAGCTGGTCAGATAGAATTGAAAGTTGAAGAAGATGAGATTATATCGTCAATCAATCAAACTGCTGGATCGGTCAAAATAAAAGCAGAAATGATTGAGCTAGACGGTGATGTCTACCTTGATGGGGGCACCACCTATATCAGAGATGGAGCGATCGGATCAGCAGCCATCAAAAATGGAGTGATTGAAAACGCCCATCTTGGGACAGCTATAATTAAAACAGCACAGATTGCAGAGGGCGCGATTGAAAAAGCTCAAATCGGGGAAGCACAGATTGACAGTTCTCATATTGGAGAATTGTCAGCCGATAAAATAAAATCAGGAACGTTAGACGCCTCTAACATTACTATTTTTGGTGGAACGACGAATGACTACACGAAGATAGAGGGTTCTTTTTTTGAGTCACGCGGAAAGTTTGAGAGGACATGGAGAGGACTAACTGAAACCCATGATATTAAGATGAAATTTGAAAGAGGGTATCTGAGAGCAAGGAATGACTCAAAAAATTGGTCATTATACTTTTCTGATTATGGCATATCAACATTTGCCGACGGATCGGGAGATGATTCGTCATCAGGTACAATTGCGTTTCATGATAAGTCTTATTCTGATACAGCTATGGGCCTCACTATGCATTCAAATTCGGGAGTTATAGGACTAAGATCTGAAAAAAATAAAATAATGCTTGATGCAAATTCAACAGTTTACATCGACAGTGAAGTAGCTAATGTGTACATTAGACCATTACGAACCAGCAGGGTTGGGAACAACGAGTTTAAATTTTCAGTCAAACTCAATTCCAGCCCTAGCGACACAGACGGATGGATTGCCTACGGTTCGCCGGGTACAAATTTTGCTTGTGGTCTGAGGTTTAAAAAGACAACAGTTGGAGATCCAACTGTATATGTGACAAACGGAAATGGAGATAAAAACACAGGAGCCCTTGAAGCGAATAAAGTTAAGGCTAGAGAAATCGGAAACCTTTCTAGCCGAACTTTTAAAACAAATATTGAAAAAATGAATGATAATGGTTTAGATCTAGTCAATCAACTGACGATAGTAAAGTATGACTTGATTAGTGATTTAGAGAAAGGTGAATTCAATAATCGACAAGTCGGCTTAATATCCGAGGACAGTCCTTCGGTGGCAACGACCGATGGAATCGCTATTAATATGTATAAGTTAGTTTCGTACAACGTCAAAGCAACTCAGGAGCTATCTACCAAATCTAACGATCAAGATAAACGAATCAACGACCTGAAAATAGAAAATCAACTACTAAAAGCACGAATTCAAACACTTGAAGAAGCCATTTAAAGGAGGGAAAACACATGAAAGTAGAAATTAAAAACGAAATACTAGGGCAGGCGATCAGCCTGCTTTTTGATTTACCTTTAAAAGGGAAACAGTCTCGTCAACGTAGTAAGTTAGTCAAGGTTTTAGACGAACGATTGAAGGAAGTGGCGGAACAAGAACAAGAGTTGTTAAAAGAGCATTGCCGCTTGGACGAAGAGGGTAATCCTAAAATTAAAAACAACGGTCAAGAGTGGGACGTG
>NZ_JBFMIA010000305.1:0-234 GCF_040801915.1 Jeotgalibacillus marinus
ACGGCGCGGCGGCATAGTCCGGATCGCCGGCGATCACGTCGAGCGCGGCGATGGCGGCGGCGATCACCGGCACCGGCAGGCCGGTCGAATAGATGTAGGTGCGCGCGCGGGTCTGCATCAGATCAATGACGGCTTGCGAAGCGCACAGATAGCCGCCATAGGCGCCGATCGCTTTCGACAGCGTGCCCATCTGCAGCGGCACCGCGATGCCGGGACCATTGCTGAAGCTTGAGC
>NZ_JBFMIA010000306.1:0-234 GCF_040801915.1 Jeotgalibacillus marinus
GTCGATGGCAATTTGGGAGTCTATTTTCCTTCCTCGTGCCTTTTCTCCGCTCCTCTTCTCTCTTTCCTTCTCTCTCTCTCCCTTCTTTTTTCTCGCCCCTCTTCTTTTTCCCTTTTCTTTTCTTTCTCTCCCTTTCCCCCTTCTCTTTTCCCTTCCCCCTTTTCTCCCCTCCTTCCCTCCTCTCTCCCCTCCCCCCCCCCCCCCCCTCCCCCCCCCCCCCCCCCCCTCCCCCTC
>NZ_JBFMIA010000307.1:0-233 GCF_040801915.1 Jeotgalibacillus marinus
CTATGCATAACTTAAGGTATAAAAACTACTTTGAAAAATAAAGTGCGGGCCTTGTTCACCGAAACTTGGTCTCACCATGTCGTTCTTTCTCTTACCTTCTGGCTGAATTATTCAGCCTCTTTTCTCCACTGAATTTCCTCACTGAGCTATCCTCATTCTATTACTCTTTATATCCTTAATTAACATTTAATTAAGCAGTGGTTTCCTGATCTTCGCCTACGCCGTCTCTCCTT
>NZ_JBFMIA010000308.1:0-233 GCF_040801915.1 Jeotgalibacillus marinus
GATGCGCGACGGGTCGACCGGACCGTTCGGGGTGGCGGCCGTGGTCTTGGTCATCGCCTTGCAGGGCCTGGCCTTCGCGACCCTCACCACGGTCGGGATCGCTGGGATCACGCTGGCGGTCTTATCCGGCCGGGTCACCGCCGTACTGGTCTGTCGCCGGTTGGTGCCGGCAGCCCACGGCAGCACCCTGGGCTCGCGGGTCGCCGGTACGCAACCCGCGCCGGTGGTGGCGG
>NZ_JBFMIA010000309.1:0-233 GCF_040801915.1 Jeotgalibacillus marinus
CATAACCCTTCTGTACCAGATCCATAATCTTGTTCAGACGATCGAGGAGAGGCTTGTCGAATGTCTTGCCGTGAACGTTCTTTCTCTTGAGGATACGTCCGATTGCTTCTCCTGAGTCACCGAGGGACTCGAGTTCTCCGATTATCTTGTACATAGACCTTATCGTGTCGGCTGCATCTTCGCTTATCTCATTCTTGCCCACCTCATTGAGATATGTAGCGATCTCGTACTCT
>NZ_JBFMIA010000310.1:0-233 GCF_040801915.1 Jeotgalibacillus marinus
CTTCGGCTATTTCGGTAATAGGCTTTTTCTCGACACGGGCCAACGCGTCGTGTTCCGAATCCGGTTCGACCTCTTCTCGCATCTTCAGCGGCTGTCGCTCGCATTTCATCGAAGCAATCGCGCCGGGGAGATCATGACCCGGCTCACCGGCGACGTGAAGGAGCTGCAGGATTTCGTCGCGGCCATCGGCATAGACGTCCTGCCCAACGCACTCACGATCGTGGGCATGGCAG
>NZ_JBFMIA010000311.1:0-233 GCF_040801915.1 Jeotgalibacillus marinus
GTACTCGACGTCCTTGCTGGCAACGGCCGCTCCCTCGCGGCGGAGCGCGATCGGCGATTCTTAGTGTGTTCGACGGTGGTTCTCCTCAAGCAGCCGGTCGAGCAGCTCGACACGCGCGGTTGCGCTGATAGTCCAACGCTGCATCTTTCGAAAGGTGTGGAACCCGTGGTCGGGTTTGATGTCAGACCAGCCGTATGCATCGAGCACCACCTGGTCAAGCTCTTCGTGCAGTT
>NZ_JBFMIA010000312.1:0-233 GCF_040801915.1 Jeotgalibacillus marinus
CGTCGTTGTAAGCTCGAGATTGATGGCAGCAAAATATCACTATATCACAATCTCATTGCTTGGGAGTATCTAGCCATGGACACTTGTGAAGATATGGTTAATTTCGCTGGAGCTGAGCTCGGTCGATCGATCGGGAGGAGGAAGCAAGGCCAAGCTAGACGTGCTCTTGTCTTGTGCGTTTCGATGGTGTGTTCGGTTTCGCTGGTTGGTTGAACTGGCCCTAGGTGTGGTGG
>NZ_JBFMIA010000045.1:0-3178 GCF_040801915.1 Jeotgalibacillus marinus
TATGGTTAAGTCCTCGATCGATTAGTATTCGTCAGCTACACATGTCGCCATGCTTCCACCTCGAACCTATCTACCTGATCATCTTTCAGGGATCTTACCACTTACGTGTGGGAAATCTCATCTTGAGGGGGGCTTCATGCTTAGATGCTTTCAGCACTTATCCCGTCCGCACATAGCTACCCAGCGATGCCTTTGGCAAGACAACTGGTACACCAGCGGTGCGTCCATCCCGGTCCTCTCGTACTAAGGACAGCTCCTCTCAAATTTCCTGCGCCCACGACGGATAGGGACCGAACTGTCTCACGACGTTCTGAACCCAGCTCGCGTACCGCTTTAATGGGCGAACAGCCCAACCCTTGGGACCGACTACAGCCCCAGGATGCGATGAGCCGACATCGAGGTGCCAAACCTCCCCGTCGATGTGGACTCTTGGGGGAGATAAGCCTGTTATCCCCGGGGTAGCTTTTATCCGTTGAGCGATGGCCCTTCCATGCGGAACCACCGGATCACTAAGCCCGTCTTTCGACCCTGCTCGACTTGTAGGTCTCGCAGTCAAGCTCCCTTATGCCTTTACACTCTACGAATGATTTCCAACCATTCTGAGGGAACCTTTGGGCGCCTCCGTTACTCTTTAGGAGGCGACCGCCCCAGTCAAACTGCCCGCCTGACACTGTCTCCCACCCGGATCACGGGTGAGGGTTAGAAGTTCAACACAGCCAGGGTAGTATCCCACCAATGCCTCCATCGAAGCTGGCGCTCCGATTTCCAAGGCTCCTACCTATCCTGTACAAGCTGTGCCAAAATTCAATATCAGGCTACAGTAAAGCTCCACGGGGTCTTTCCGTCCTGTCGCGGGTAACCTGCATCTTCACAGGTACTATAATTTCACCGAGTCTCTCGTTGAGACAGTGCCCAGATCGTTACACCTTTCGTGCGGGTCGGAACTTACCCGACAAGGAATTTCGCTACCTTAGGACCGTTATAGTTACGGCCGCCGTTTACTGGGGCTTCAATTCGTACCTTCGCTTGCGCTAAGCACTCCTCTTAACCTTCCAGCACCGGGCAGGTGTCAGCCCCTATACTTCACCTTACGGTTTCGCAGAGACCTGTGTTTTTGCTAAACAGTCGCCTGGGCCTATTCACTGCGGCTCTCTCGGGCTTGCACCCTACCAGAGCACCCCTTCTCCCGAAGTTACGGGGTCATTTTGCCGAGTTCCTTAACGAGAGTTCACTCGCTCACCTTAGGATTCTCTCCTCGCCTACCTGTGTCGGTTTGCGGTACGGGCACCTTAAATCTCGCTAGAGGCTTTTCTTGGCAGTGTGGAATCAAAGACTTCGGTACTAAATTTCCCTCGTCATCACAGTTTAGCTTACGCGGAAACGGGATTTGCCTCGTTTCCTGCCTCGCTGCTTAAACGCGCATATCCAACAGCGCGCTCTCCTATCCTCCTGCGTCCCCCCATCACTCAAATGATTGTTTGGTGGTACAGGAATATCAACCTGTTGTCCATCGCCTACGCCTATCGGCCTCGGCTTAGGTCCCGACTAACCCTGAGCGGACGAGCCTTCCTCAGGAAACCTTGGGCATTCGGTGGAAGAGATTCTCACTCTTCTTTCGCTACTCATACCGGCATTCTCACTTCTAAGCGCTCCACCAGTCCTTCCGGTCTGACTTCACAGCACTTAGAACGCTCTCCTACCACGGAATCTCATAGAGATTCCATCCACAGCTTCGGTGAATCGTTTAGCCCCGGTACATTTTCGGCGCAGGGTCACTCGACCAGTGAGCTATTACGCACTCTTTAAATGGTGGCTGCTTCTAAGCCAACATCCTGGTTGTCTAAGCAACCCCACATCCTTTTCCACTTAACGATTACTTGGGGACCTTAGCTGGTGGTCTGGGCTGTTTCCCTTTCGACTACGGATCTTATCACTCGCAGTCTGACTCCCATGGATAAGTCTTTGGCATTCGGAGTTTGTCTGAATTCGGTAACCCGTTGGGGGCCCCTAGTCCAAACAGTGCTCTACCTCCAAGACTCTTACACATGAGGCTAGCCCTAAAGCTATTTCGGAGAGAACCAGCTATCTCCAGGTTCGATTGGAATTTCTCCGCTACCCACACCTCATCCCCGCACTTTTCAACGTGCGTGGGTTCGGGCCTCCAGTAAGTGTTACCTCACCTTCACCCTGGACATGGGTAGATCACCTGGTTTCGGGTCTACGACCTGATACTCATTCGCCCTATTCAGACTCGCTTTCGCTACGGCTCCGCCTTCTCAGCTTAACCTTGCATCAAATCGTAACTCGCCGGTTCATTCTACAAAAGGCACGCTATCACCCGTAAATGGGCTCTAACTACTTGTAGGCACACGGTTTCAGGATCTATTTCACTCCCCTTCCGGGGTGCTTTTCACCTTTCCCTCACGGTACTGGTTCACTATCGGTCACTAGGGAGTATTTAGCCTTGGGAGATGGTCCTCCCGGATTCCGACGGAATTTCACGTGTTCCGCCGTACTCAGGATCCACTCTGGAGGGACGTATCTTTCGACTACAGGATTGTTACCTTCTCTGATGGGCCTTTCCAGACCGCTTCGTCTAAATACGTCTTTTGTAACTCCGTATAGAGTGTCCTACAACCCCAAGAGGCAAGCCTCTTGGTTTGGGCTGATCCCGTTTCGCTCGCCGCTACTCAGGGAATCGCATTTGCTTTCTCTTCCTCCAGGTACTTAGATGTTTCAGTTCCCTGGGTCTGCCATCAATCGCCTATGTATTTAGCGAAAGATCATATCCCATTACGGATACGGGGTTCCCCCATTCGGAAATCTTCGGATCAAAGCTTACTTACAGCTCCCCGAAGCATATCGGTGTTAGTACCGTCCTTCATCGGCTCCTAGTGCCAAGGCATCCACCGTGCGCCCTTTCTAACTTAACCAAAAATGGTTGATCAGCTTCGCGCTTCTTCGTCCGTTTCACTCGATCAGTCCTCATGTGCCTGAGCACACTCCGGGCTTCTCTCGCTCACGTCCTTGAATCGCTCGCTGCTAAACCATTTTTATGTGAGATTACTCTCCATAAAAATAGTTTAATTGGATTTTCTAACAGAAAATCACTAAGGTGGCGATTACTCGGTTTGTTGCTTTGTTTGTTTGATGTCTTTATCCAGTTTTCAAGGAACGA
>NZ_JBFMIA010000313.1:0-233 GCF_040801915.1 Jeotgalibacillus marinus
AAAGGGAAAGAAGAAGGGAAAGGAGAGGAGAGGGAGGGGAGGAAAGAAGGGAGAAGGAAAGAAAAAAAGGAAGGGAAAGAGAAGAAAGAGAAAGGGGAGGAAAGGGGGAGGAAGAAAGAGAGGGAAGAGGAGGGAAAGAGGAAAGGGGAAAGGAGGGGAAGGAGGGGAAAAGGAAGGGGAAAAAGAGAGGAGGCACGAAGAGAAGGGCCCATACCGGGCAGAGCGGCCATACC
>NZ_JBFMIA010000314.1:0-232 GCF_040801915.1 Jeotgalibacillus marinus
TTGATTGTATCCACTACATCGTCCAAACGTGTGTCATCAGTATAGAGAGGCAAAAAGTTTCCTAGCTTAATTTCGGTTCGCTCTGGTTCGTTTCTCACCCTTTTCAGTTCGATGACTCGACCTTCAACGAGAATTTCGGGTACAAACTCACGGTCGATAATAAACACCGTGTCTCCAAGTCGTACTTTTTCGTGTTCAAGTCCCGCTATTTTTTCTAGCGAGATCGCCGATA
>NZ_JBFMIA010000315.1:0-232 GCF_040801915.1 Jeotgalibacillus marinus
CTATTTTCTAGTACCCGTGTATGGAATATCCGCTTTGCTTTCCCCCATCGTGATTTCCACCTCAAGGATGGTGTTCGCCGTAACTGCAATGGGAATTTCAGTGGAAATCGTTTCACTGACAGTATTTTGTTGTCCCCAATTCCATGTTTTGGTCACTTTCCTCTCGAATTCTTCCGAAAATTTTCCGAATCCTTCCACGCCTCCAGAAATAGAAACAGAAACTCCAACCTAT
>NZ_JBFMIA010000316.1:0-232 GCF_040801915.1 Jeotgalibacillus marinus
CGCTGTCGGCGGCACCCGAGGCCATCGCTAAAGACGCAACGGTCGTCGCCATGGATCATGCTGGCAAGATGCGGACGTTGCGCCAGGGAACAGGGCAGTGGACCTGCATGCCAGGTCACGCCGATCCGGCCAACCCGGATCCGATGTGCGGCGATAAAAACGCGATGGAATGGGGGACGGCCTGGATGAATCACAAGGAGCCGTCGGCGAACAAGGTTGGGTTCATGTACAT
>NZ_JBFMIA010000317.1:0-232 GCF_040801915.1 Jeotgalibacillus marinus
TTCGCCATAATCGGCACGGACACGAAGGCTTGGTAGCGATCTTCAGGAAGGTTGTGAAAAAATTTAAAGCGGGGGTCATCGCTCGCATTACCGGAAATAACCACCCGCGTCCGTTCCCGTGCCACCCACCCGGTAATCCCTTCACCGAGCCCGATGGTAATGCGCCCGATGAGCTTAGGGTGGGGGTTTTTGGACGCACGTAAAATCAATTCTTCGCGGCTATCGGAGAGCA
>NZ_JBFMIA010000318.1:0-231 GCF_040801915.1 Jeotgalibacillus marinus
CTTAATATAGAAGTGGCTGTTTCAAACGACTTGAATCCCAACATCGGACGAATACATTTCTTAATGAAACGATGATCTTGTTCTACGATATTATTGAGATACTTTATTTGGCTTATTGGAATGCCTTCAGGCATCCGTCCTTCTTCTTTTAACTCTTGAATGGCCACAGGATAAGTTGGATTCTTATCTACAGTGATCACACGAGGTTCACAAACATGAGAAGCAGCCAAG
>NZ_JBFMIA010000046.1:0-2996 GCF_040801915.1 Jeotgalibacillus marinus
CATTTAATAATGTAACAAAAGTGGTGTTTGCAGCAGTAGGACTTGGTATGTTCAATCTTATTTTCGTATTGGCACCTTTCATCGCTGGACTGGTGATCCCTTTAGCACTGTTTGTAGGAGGAGTAGTTTTGCTACTTTCCCCAATTATTCTCTTGATTCAGGATGGATTTACTCTTACTTATGTCAAAGAAATATTTCTGATACTTGGCTACATCGGTGTGGGTCTTATCTTTCTTTTAGGTGCGATAAAGGGTTGGACTTATTTTTACAAAATCCTACTTAGATATTTAAAATTCAACTTGGATATTGTCAGGGGGAGAAAAGGGTGAATAGTAAAAAAGTCTTAACAATCGCAAGTATTCTTATTGGGATATCGATCGTCGGAAATGGAGTGCTATTTTTTCTCGATCAATCGCCGTTTAACTTGACCAATATCAACCACAAAGAGAGTATTTCTGTAAGCAATATTTCAACAATAGACATTGACTCCAATACTGGGGATGTAACGATTGTTCCGTATGATGGAACGAACATTGAAGTGCAAATGAAAGGAACGGTTGAAAAAAAGTCAGAGAACAATTTTCAATTATTAGTAAACGAGGAGATTTCCGAGTTAACCATTTCAGCGAGGGAGATTAGGAAAGTACACCTTTTAAGTTTTCATTCTGGAACATATGAATTGGTCGTTAAATTGCCAAGAAAAGATTATGAACGGCTCGAGGTGAAGGCTCAGGTTGGAAATATCAACATTGATGAACAGACAGTCAATCAATCCAATTTGACAACTAGAGTTGGAGATATTCGCGTGAAAAACTTGCAAGGGAGAGTATATGCTACTACAGAAGTTGGTGAGATCAACCTGCAATTAGAAAATATCCTTCACGACATTGTTGCCACCACAGAGGTTGGGAATGTTTCAGTAAAAACAGCAGAAGTTCCCGAGTCTCTTGAAACAGATTTGAACCGCTCTATAGGAAAACAAACAGTAGAGCTACCAAGTGATTTGGGAGGCGGAGGACCCTTGGTGAAATTAACAACAGAAGTTGGAAATCTTTCACTTGGAGTAGACGGCTGGTGACGACTGCATTAAATAATTTACGTGTGCGGAGGACGTATAAAAATATCACCAAAATCCACTCACTCTATCAACAATGAATATTATTTAACCGGTTCACCCTTACTCTGGTGAGAAGGTTGTGCAAGTAGAATCCTGGTCCAATCAACTATCAAAGAAAATTTTAAAACGATCAGACACCAAGCATCTCCAAATAAAAGGGGGTGAACCATATGAGGGATGCACAAATAAAAAAGCCCATTCAGATAGACGGCTGAATGAACTCAATTTCAAACCCAACAAAGAGAGGATAACATGTAACATGATCAAACAACAAGGTAATATAACAGAATTAAGAGAGTCATTAGAAAGGATTAACCTTCTAACAGAGGAATTAGGGAAAATAGAAAACATAGACCCTACAAAACTAAAAAGAGCCGTGAGAGAGTGCGAGGAAGTCATTGATATGATGTTGCCATTGATAGGTGCGTTTAAAATCAACGAAATAGCCGACAGAATAGAAGCAGAGGAAGGAGCGAAAGCAGAATGAAAATAAAGAAGAAAAAAAACAAATTAAAAGAGAGAAATTGGTGGCTAATCTTTCACTTGATTTCAACCGTGCTATTTCTTGGTGGTAGTTTTACACAATGGTTGTTACTCATGACAGCAATAAAAGCTGATACAGCTGAAGTTTTATCGGTTTCTCACTATATCATGCATACAGTGGACATAGCATTGATTATACCGGGGCTTTTGGGTGTCATCATAACAGGGATATTTCTTTCAATAAAAACACATTGGGGATTCTTTAAAAACTGGTGGATTATCGCCAAAGAAATTGTGACGTTGATCACACTTGGTTTAGGAACAGCTTTAAATTTTTGGGTACAAAGCGCAATAGAAATCACATCCGTAAAAGGTCTTGATGCTTTAAATGATCCGGTTTACTTAAATGATCGTTCAATGATTATAATGAGCGCAGCAATACAAACTTCAATTCTCATTTTCGTTGTAATCATTTCAGTTATTAAGCCGTGGGGAAAACGTATTGCGAAAAAGAAAAAAGAAAAACAGGACAAAGAAGAAGAATCAGCAGTTTCTAACTAACCATAGAGAAGGAGAATGATTAAATCATGAAAAAAATACTATTAGTTCCTATGATGGCACTATCAGCTTTATTTCTTGCCGCTTGTGGTGGTGAGTATTATTCGAAAAATGATGTTGAAAAAGTAGATGTGTTTAAGGAAGGTGGAGTATTTACAACGGAGGTACATTCTAATAATGATCTAGGCATTAAAGGATTAGAGGAACCGATGGAGTTTAATTTCTTTGGTAACGTATTAAGAATTTCTGAAGATGGAAACAAGTTTAAAGCTGAAATTATTAATGATAAGAGTATCAAAAAAGATGAAGGTATCTATTTTGAAAATCTAGGTGAGGACAATATGAACGTAAGCATTGATCTAAACAACTAAATATTCACCCAATGTTCACACGGAGTAATAGAAAGTAATACAAGGGTTACTTTTCATAAATTATTCTATCCAGTTTACATAAGATGTATTATAAGAAGTTAAAAACGCCCATCCACAAGGTCAAGTGAATGGGCGTTTTTATGTGGTTTTTGATGCGAATGTAACAAGAACCCGGATCGTTTTTAAACGGATATTTGCATTATAACATGAATCCATCAGTTCAACCAACACTACGATGGAATACATCTTTTACAACTGTAGAGGACTTGAATAATTTACGTATTCCTACGACGAAAGGAATCGAAACGCTAGACGCGTTTGCTGATATCACACTTCAGCCAGCAGAAAATACAACATCCGTTTGGAAAGAGGGATCGGACCAGTTTATATGGGTTGAAATTGGTAGTGTGGAAGGTGTTACCGAAATCGATATGGTAGCAGCCGTTCGTGAGGAAGTCTCTATGATT
>NZ_JBFMIA010000319.1:0-231 GCF_040801915.1 Jeotgalibacillus marinus
GGTCCACTTCATGATCGGCGTGGTGGGCTACGGAGTGGCGCTCGCGCTCCTGGACGATCATCTGCCGGGCGAGAGCCGGGTATGGCATGGCGCGCTGCTCGCCATGATTGGCTGGCTCGTCATGATGGTCGCGCTCATGCCCATGGCCGGCGCCGGCCTCTTCGGCATGAACCTCGGCATGGCCGCGCCGGCGATGACGCTGATGCTGCACCTGATCTTCGGAGCGGTCCT
>NZ_JBFMIA010000320.1:0-231 GCF_040801915.1 Jeotgalibacillus marinus
AAAAGTATAAGAGTGTCAATTTTCTGGCTCTTGACTATTCAAAAGAGTTAGTTGAACTTGGAAAGACTTATATAATTGAACGTAATTTAAAAAACTTAGATTTTGGTCAAGGTGATATCTTTGAATTAAATTCTTTTTCCAAGTTTGATGGTTGCACTAGTATGCAAACTTTAAGTTGGCTGACCAGCTATCAGAGTGCTCTAGAATCAATTTTTAGTTCAATAAATCCAA
>NZ_JBFMIA010000321.1:0-230 GCF_040801915.1 Jeotgalibacillus marinus
GCGTCAGTTACAGCCCAGCAGACCGCCTTCGCCACTGGTGTTCCTCCATATATCTACGCATTTTACCGCTACACATGGAATTCCATCTGCCTCTACTGCACTCCAGTCCATCAGTTTCCAAAGCTTGATTGAGTTGAGCTCAACGATTTTACTTCAGACTTAACGGACCGCCTACGCACCCTTTACGCCCAATAATTCCGGATAACGCTTGCCACCTACGTATTACCGCG
>NZ_JBFMIA010000047.1:0-2950 GCF_040801915.1 Jeotgalibacillus marinus
ATGGAACCGAATGGGGGAAGTGTCTTCAAACGGTCAAGAGGTTGAATGGACAACGAACACCTATCACCAGTTTGACGGGAAAAACAACGATGTGGTCCAACTTCAAAATGGTCGCTTGTTAAACGTTCATGAAGATCATGAAAGTGATGAGATTCGATATAAATTGGGAAGCTATGACGAGGAAGAAAATCGTGTCGATTGGAGGGATAATCCACTTGAATACTTAGATATCAATGAGGTTTCTACAGACATAAATTATCATAGGGGAGAGCGTTATATTGATGTTTTAAGTCCTTCTATTACTGTGTTGGATAATGGTCTTGTATTGGCTGTTAGTTATACTAATCACGAGGTATCAGGATCAAAAGATCTTTGGTACCAACTAGGTGAGTATTATGATTATCAAATGTATTGGACCGATCCTGTTCAATACGATACTGGTCACAGACCTTCAGTTGCTACACTTCCTAATGGAGAAATCCTAGAAGTGCATGACAATCATGGGAATTTGTATTTTAATAGAGGAAAATTTGAAAACGGTGAAATTGATTGGTTTAGCATTGGAAATAAATACGATACCGGTAATTCTGCTGATGTAGAGATACTAGACAATGGAGATATTGTTGAAGTTCATCAAGGAGGAATATTGAATGAGACTGTATATTACAATTACGGACATCAAACAGAAAATGGTTCCATTTGGTGGGATACGATTGGTGAAAAATATGACGGAGGATATAGACCAAATATCGCGTCATTGAAGGGAGGTTATGTGTTAGAGACACACGTTAGTAACTCAAAGACTAATAGCCACCTATGGAAAAATGTAGGATTTACTCAAAATCAAACGATAAACTGGTATAGTGGTGAAAATCAAAAATTTGAATTTAATGATTCGAGTAATCCAGTATCATTGCAACTGGATAATGGGTTTATTTTAACCATGTTTGATAATAAAAAGACTGGAACAACATGGAACTATATGTCTCAACTGTTGTCCAACATCGGAAACGGACCTCTAGGGCAAGACTACTATCATCGATGGGAAGGTAATACCTATAGCGAGTTTGACGGGGAAAATAATGATGTCGTCCAACTGCAAAATGGGTACCTGTTAAATGTTCATGAAGTGCATGATAGTGATATTGGTCTGCGCTATGTATTGGGACGCTATAAATATGAACAGTCGAATCGTGTCGTTTGGTGGACATGTAGATGGTGAGTTGAAGAATGTCCACATAGAAGAAACCTCACAAATTGTGCGGCTGCATTGTTTAATTTTTTGTTAATTGATATAATGCGTTTATTATTATGAAATATTATTCCCTTGATCCTGTGTTGTTGACGCAACATAGGATCTTTCCCGTTCATCTTCTTGTGGCTGTTCCAAGCCATGATACACAACACAAGAGCGGAACACCTAAAATATGAAACTCTGATATATTCCACTTCACCATTGCATTATGTATCGCAATTAGCAAATCATTCACTCACTCACCTCTCTTCAATGGCGGTGATCAATTAATATTTCAATTCAATCATTTTTCGACTTTCAATACCTTCCGTTTACGCAATTCTTGGTACAGTTTTGTTTTTGATATTCCTGTCAATTCCTCAATTTCCTTCACTGTATGTTTTTCTGCATCGTACAAAGTTATCGCATGATCAATCACGCTTCTCTTCGTAGGTTTCCGACCGCCCTTTCTTCCTTTTGCTCGTGCGGCTTTTAATCCTGCTTTTGTTCGTTCACTAATCAAAGCGATGGAAATTCGTCTCACTTAGTTTCAAATTTAGGTCCCTCCTTTTTATTAATTATATCTTTTTTCTGTTTTTTAGAATAGTTAGACATTTTATCGGATGCCCGTGACAAATGAGCTAGCTAATACTTTACCTATTTGTTACTACGCATTTCAAGTTGTATTTAAAGAGTTTGACAATAGAGACCTTTCTTCTGAGGAAATTAAAGCAATGTTTGGTCCGTCTGAGACAGGAATTATTCGAGAGAATCTTACGAGTTTAAATAAAGAACAAGCAATTGAGATGTATTCTGCAAAGTATTTTGAGAAACACTCACAATTAGTTGAACAAAACACTGACATTGATCATCTAATTCGGTATATAAAAGACATGGGGATGAAGCTTGGTATTGTTACAGGAAAAGCAAAAAGGAGTTTAGATATTTCTTTAAAAGCACTTGGGATGGAAGAACGATTTGATGTCATTATTACCGGGGATGATGTTGAAAAACCGAAACCTCATCCAGAGGGAGTAAATAAGGCATTATCTCTTCTAGGTGTGCAGAACGATGAAGCAATTTTTATTGGAGATAGTGAGGCAGATATACTTGCAGGAGTTCAAGCAAATGTTTATACAATTGGAGTACAATGGTTACCAGATTATCAAACCTCGGATTTTGTCACAAAACCAAATCAAGTAATTAAGAGTATTAATGAATTTAAACAATCTATAAAAGGCATATAATCCGTAGTTTGGGCCTCGTGACAAGGCTGGAATGCTACAAACAGACTGTGAAAGCCTACAGCAAGAACACAACCATAAGGAGCTGAAGAATCTCCATCGAATCATGTTCAAATGATCAAAAAGTTATGCAACCTTTTTTGAAAAGGTTGCATAACTTTTTTGTTGAACAACCACTGATATATCAATGGTTTGATAAAAAAACGATCAATATAAAAGGTTGCAAATCATGTCAAATGAGTCCTTCCTACGCGCGTGCGAGGTGTTGCGTCATGACCCTGTCGATTACCCGCTTTGTGTCTAGTGGAAAGGTCGGAACGCTACAGACGGACTATGACAGACACGCCAGCTATATACATTCTTTAAGAGTAAAAAAAACACCTTCTTTTTTAACAACCGAGTTTCTTGGCTGCATCTTCTAGCCCTTGTCTAGCCTGAGCCATTAGCTCATTGACGATTTCAGCTGCAGGCA
>NZ_JBFMIA010000322.1:0-229 GCF_040801915.1 Jeotgalibacillus marinus
TCACCCTTCGGAAGGTCTCCATGAACTCGCGGCTGACACCTAGCGGGAAGTCGGGCGCCCACAACATCCGAGCCATGCCGTTCACGACGACGAGTGCCGCCACCCGATCGGGATAGGTGGTGGCAAACACCACGGCCTCCAACGCCGTGGGCGCCAAGGCGAACACCGCCGTTCGCTGCGATCCCACCGCGTCCATCACCGCGCGGGCATCGTGAGCCCACTGTTCGAG
>NZ_JBFMIA010000323.1:0-229 GCF_040801915.1 Jeotgalibacillus marinus
CTCGATCGCGTTCGTCGCCTATACCTCCGGTTCGACCGGGCGACCGAAGGGCGCGCTCCTGTCGCATCGCGCACATAGCTGGGTGGCCGAGATGATCTCGACCGACCGCGATTTTTCACCGTCCGACCGAATGATCGTGGCAGCGCCGCTTTACCACAAGCACGGCATGAACTCGATCAAGTGCGTCTTGTACGGCGGCTCGACGGTTGTCCTGATGCCGAAATTCAAT
>NZ_JBFMIA010000324.1:0-229 GCF_040801915.1 Jeotgalibacillus marinus
GGGAAGAGGGGGAAAGGGAAGGGGAGGGGGGAGGAAGAAAAGAGGAGGGGAGAAGAGGGGGGGGGGGGAAGGGAGGGAGGGGAAGGAAGGAAGAAGGAGGAGAGAGAAGAGGGGAAAGAAAGGGAAAAGAGAAAAAAAGGGGGAAGAAGGGAAAGGGAGAAAAAAAGGGAGGAAGAAGGAAAGAGGAGAAAAAAGGGAAGAAGGGAAGCAGCAGCGGGGGGGGCAAGCG
>NZ_JBFMIA010000048.1:0-2868 GCF_040801915.1 Jeotgalibacillus marinus
TCTCATTTATAATGCCTATCTTGTAGTTTAATTCTCCTGTTCCTCTATGCTTGAAATCTCCTTCATTTTCATAGTCCACTACTCCCGTTTCATAAACAGTTAGAATGTAACCGTTATCAAGTTGTTCCATTGAAGGATCAACGCCATTATCGAATAAATGGCTTTCGCTCCACGTCATTTCGCCTTTATCTTCATCAAAATTTCCAACTTGATAGCCAATACCGTAATCCATTCGATCATATAAAGCTTTTTGTGCAGACAATATTACTTTTCCGTTTGAAAGAGTAGTTATACTGGCGTTCCAACTATCTCTAATTAATAGATTGTCTTTACTATACCAATTGATTTTTCCGTCTTTATAACGACCGATGCTGTAGTAAAGATCAATTCTTTCTATCGTACCCGGTCTTCTTAATTCATAAGTTGTTAGAACATCACCGTTACCAAGTATAGTGACAGATGGTTCCTTTCCTATCGCATATTGAATCTGATCATCTGACCACTCAACTCTACCTTTTTTTTCTTCACCTAATTGATAATAAAGAAAATCAGTTGTTTGCCCTTCAACCATACTAATGACAAGACCATTATCTAATTTAGTTATTGACGGATTTTTTCCATAAGAATAAAAATCTGCAACATTTGATTGGATTTCGATTTCATCTTTCGCATAGGATGTTTCAGTAAAAATTGAAACCATCAGTAACAAAGAAAAAAATAATTTAATAAACATTTTCATTTTAATCACACCTTCTTTTTTTATTTGTATTACTTTTTTATTATATTCTCATGTAGCAGTTTCATGGTATTATTTTTTTAAATAACTGTAGGAGGATAAAAATGAAAAGGTTTTCAAAATTAATTATTTATTCAATTATGATGATTTCTATCTTTATTCCAATAGAATCATATGCGGCAACAAATAAGGTGGAATTAGAGTATTTAGACATTAACGAGGTGAATCCCAACCCATATTACTCATGGGGTGATAATCCTGCTGTTACCGTGCTTGATAATGGATTGATTTTATCTGTTAGTGACTATAAAGGTGATCTTACTTATACACTAGGAGAATATTACAACGGGAAAGTCTATTGGAAATTTCCAGAAGCATATGACACAGGAAAAAAACCATCTATTACTACTTTAGATAATGGAGATGTAATGGAAGTTCATCAAGGAAACGGTTTTATGTCTGGTCTTTTTTACAATTTAGGTCGTTATGATGAAAATAACAACATTGATTGGTACAGTGTAGGTAATCTATTAAACCCTTTATATGGTGGTGAATCCTCTATAGAGAGCGTAGATGGTACACAAGTAATTGCTTTTCAAAATCCATACAACGAAATTGAGTATATTATGGGTGTTTATGAAGATAGAGATTTTCAAGTAAAGAGTGAAGGACATGGAGGTCTTAGTTATTTTTCAGTCACTCCTAATATCACTAAAGTTGACAATAAAATAATAGATTTCCATAAAAGTTATTGGAATGATGGTCTGTGGTATACCTTTGCAGGTATTAACCACGATTATTTCAATTTATCTCCAAGAGATAGTGTGAAATTCGATGATCATGGAAAAGACCCAGTTGGGTTGCAATTAGATAATGGCATCATTTTGACCATGTTTGAAGGAACACGGGGAGGGAATAGCCCTACTTGGTATCGAACTGGCGAGTTGGAAGATGACACAATTAGATGGACATCAAGTACATTTGCTCAATTTGATGGAACAGATAATGACGTGGTTCAATTGAAGAACGGTTATCTATTAAACGTACACAAAGACCCGAATGGCCCATCTTTAAGATATGTAATAGGAACATGGGATGAGGAAGCGAATCGTGTGTGGTGGTGGATAAACGGATTGTAAATAAAAAATAGAAAGGGAATGAAAAAATGAAGACGATTTCAAAATTGATCATTTCTTTATTTATGATGATTTCTATCTTTAATCCAATTGAATCACATGCTGCAACAAATAAGATAAAATTAGAGTATCTAGACATTAATGAAGTAGATCCAAAACCTTATTATTCATGGGGAGATAATCCTTCCGTTACGGTACTAGATAATGGACTGGTTCTATCAGTAAGCGATTACCTCGGAGACCTTACTTATACACTTGGAGAATACTACAATGGGGAAGTATATTGGACATTTCCAGTAGCATACGATACTGGTACAGATCCATCAGTTATAACATTAGATGATGGAGAGTTATTGGAAATCCATTTTGATCCTAGAGGTGTAGATAATATATATTATAATTTAGGACGATATGAAAATGGTAAAATTAATTGGTATAGCATAGGTAATAAGATCGTCGATACAGTACAAGCAAGAGACGATAATATAACCGTAACACAATCGGATGAACTTGGTATCGAACTGGTGAGGTTGCCTGTAGTTCAGTGATAAAAGAATGTGATGACATTAAATGGACATCTAGTACGTTTACCCAATTTAATGGTACAGATAATGCTGTTATTCAATTACAGAATGGATATCTGTTAAACGTACATAAAGATCCTAATGGTCCTTCTTTACGATACGTTATAGGAACATGGGACGAGGAAGCTGATCGTGTATGGTGGTGGACAAATGGATTGTAAATTGAAAAATGGAGGAATTAAATTGAAAACGATTTATACATTGATACTCTCTTTAACGATGATAATGTTTGTCTTCACTCCAATTGAATCGTATGCTGAAACAGAAAATATAGAATTGGAGTATCTAGACATTAATGAAGTGAATCCAAATCCATATTATGCGTTCTTTTAACTCTTGAATGGCCACAGGATAAGCTGGATTCTTATCTACAGTGATCACACGAGGTTCACAAACATGAGAAGCAGCCAAG
>NZ_JBFMIA010000326.1:0-227 GCF_040801915.1 Jeotgalibacillus marinus
GGGCCGGTTGTGACGCCGCGGTCACCCAATGCCTGCGGTCACCGCTGCGGTTGACCAGCGAAGAGGAGTGCGCACGGATCGCCGAGGTGATCGACCACCGCTGCGGTGACCTGGCCGACTCCGACCTGGCGGTACTCGGCTACTACGAATGGCGGGAAGGGTTACTGCGCGGTCTGGCCGCCCACCACGCGGGCATGTTGCCGGCCTTCCGGCACACGGTGGAGGAG
>NZ_JBFMIA010000327.1:0-227 GCF_040801915.1 Jeotgalibacillus marinus
TTGGCGAAGGTACGTTTGGCCTCGGTGAAGCGAGAATCCGTGCGGCCGTTAGACATTGCCTGGTTTTGCAGCGGGCATTCACCGCCCTTGTCGCACATCGGGCAATCCAGCGGATGGTTGATCAGCAGCAGTTCCATCACACCGTGCTGGGCCTTGTCGGCAATCTCGGAGGTGAGTTGGGTGCGCACCACCATGTCGTCGGTGGCCACGGTGGTGCACGACGCCAG
>NZ_JBFMIA010000328.1:0-227 GCF_040801915.1 Jeotgalibacillus marinus
TGGCAACCGATAGTATATATTACACATGCACATTATACAGCGTTGCGATTTCCTTTGCCGGAAGTTGATTATAACCCGTGTCTGGCAAGTGAAAAATCAGAGAAGGAAAGGAGAGAGAGAGAGAGAAAGAAACTGTCGGGAGTTCGAAACTTCGAATTCTCGTTACAAAGGATCGATCATCAGAGGAGAAGGCTTGGGAAAATTTTGAACCGGGGAGGAGCTACAAG
>NZ_JBFMIA010000329.1:0-227 GCF_040801915.1 Jeotgalibacillus marinus
CCACTTGATCTGTTCGGCCCGGTGGAAGTCGAGAGCCGGATGGGCCGGCCAGAGCAGCACCGCGGCGGCGGTCACTCCGGCGGCCACGACGGTGGCGGCACCACCGATGAGCAGGCCGCGGACGAGTCGTTTCGGCTTCTTACCCGGCTCCAGGACGGTCGGGTCGGGCCCGGCCGTGCCGGTCCAGGTGTGGCCGGGGTGCACGGCGGGGGCCTCGTAGCTGGGCT
>NZ_JBFMIA010000330.1:0-227 GCF_040801915.1 Jeotgalibacillus marinus
GAACTGGACCTCGGGACAGGCCGCCACGAGGTCGCGGGCGACGCCGAGCTGGCGCGACTGTACGCAGATATCGAAGGTGAGGCCGAGTGGGGCGAGGCGGCGGAGGTTGTCGCGGAACACCTGGCCGGCGGAGAGATCGTCCGGGTCGGACTGCAGCAGACGGCGGATGCCCTTGATGCGGGTGTCCGCCGCCATGCGCTCGAGGTGCTTAGGGAAGTCGACCTCTT
>NZ_JBFMIA010000331.1:0-227 GCF_040801915.1 Jeotgalibacillus marinus
GAGGAGGAGGAGGGAGAAAAAGAAGAGGGGAAGAAAAAGAAGGGAGAAGGGAGGGGGAGAAGGAAGAGGGAAGAAGGAAAAAAAGAAAGAAAGGGAAGGAAAGGAGAGAAAGAGGGGGGAAGAGAAGAGAAAGGAAGAAAAGAGGGAGGGAGGGGGGGGCAAGAAAGGGGGGGGGAAAGGGGAGAAAGAGCAAGGGCCACAACATCTGTGTAAGTTGGATCTTCTTT
>NZ_JBFMIA010000049.1:0-2617 GCF_040801915.1 Jeotgalibacillus marinus
AATCATAGAGACTTCCTCACGAACGGCTGCTACCATATCGATTTCGGTAACACCTGCCACACTACCGACTTGGATGAATATAAACTGGTCCGACCCCTCTTTCCAAACAGAGGATGTATTTTCTATCGGTTGAAGTTTGATATCAGCAAACGTGTTTAGCATTTCGATTCCTTGCGTCGTAGGAATACGTAAATTATTCAAGTCCTCTACCGTTGTAAAAGAAGTATTCCACCGTAGTGTTGGTTGATTTTCTTCATCTATCAACTCACCCAGGGAAGATTCTGCATTCTCATTTTGGATCATTGCTAAAATTTGCGATGGGTCCAATTCGTATTCTAGTAACTTATCACGTTTTAATTCAATAAGTACCTCTTTTTCTTCAAGACCCATAAAAGCTACTTCACGAACTTCTCGCAATTCCTCAAGACGTGGTTTAAGGACCTCTTTGGAAAACAGCGTCAACTCTTCCATTGATCCACCTGATAGGTCCATGTAAAATTCAAATGGCTGATTCGTAGATAGTTCAAATGTGGTGATGTCTTCTACACCGGGTAGTTGTGGTCGCAGTGAATTAATAGCAGACTCCACTTCGGGGTAAACATCGTCCCCCCGACCACTTTCAAATGTAAGCTGAAGACTAGCTCTTCCGATATTGGTTGTAGAGGTAACTTTCTCCACACCATCAATTCCTGCTACCCTTTGTTCTATAGGATTAGTAATTAAGCGTTCTACCTCAAAAGCATTCATTTCTCCAGCCATGATTTCTACAAAAGATCCGTCAAAATCAATAGGTGGTAGCATTTCTTTATTTAACTTGATCGTTGCAAAACTTCCGACGATCACAACAAAAATAAATAACAATCCAACAATGATTTTGCGTTTTAAAAATAACTGTAACAGCTTCATTCCGTTCCCCCTTCGAATCCTATAAATACCCTAAATTACCAAACATAACAAATAAATTGTAATATTTTTGTATTTAATTTGCAATATAAAATATTATTTTAGTTTAAATTAAGTACAACACATAGTGAACCGCCCCATTATAGAGATAGGTAGCATATATAAGGTGGAACCATGGTCATTAAAGCCAATAAACACAATCAACCAATATTGAGAATATACTTTTAACTCATTGTTGATGCTTCCTTTCAAAAGCTTTAGCGATCTCTTTAGCTAATTTTCTATGAGATTTTCCTGTTTTTTCAGAGTTATTAACTATTTCCCGTGCTATGAAGGAAGGTTCCTTCTTCATTACTTTACAGTCCGTCGCTACGATACGAAGGCAAAAGTAAAAACTTCAATAAAAAAGCAGTCAGATGGCTGCAATCATTTTGTGTTGATTTTGACTTTGTTCGTTAGTGTTGAAGCAAATGGAGCCCAGAATGTTGGAGGACTAATTCCTTTTCCCATTTTTTAAAAAGAATTAGAATTTCTTTTTAAAAATCTGTTTTTTGCAACGTTGACGACGGACGAAAAGCTACGAAACCAAATAACATTGGCGATCATTGTTGCGATGCAAATACATAGGACACCTATTCACTGCCCGTCTACTCCAAGAAAAAGATTTCCAACTTCTGTTTTTAATCTCACCAAGGGGCCCCCGCCTCCCAAATCACTTGGTAACTCTACTGTTTGTTTTCCAATAGAGCGGTTCAAATCTGTTTCAAGAGATTCGGGAACTTCTGCTGTTTTTACTGAAACATTCCCAACCTCTGTGGTGGCAACAATGTCGTGAAGGATATTTTCTAATTGCAGGTTGATGTTACCAACTTCTGTCGTAGCATCAACTTCTCCTTGCAAGTTTTTCACGTGAATGTTTCCAACTTTAGTTATCAAATTGGATTGATTGACTGTCTGTTCATCAATGCTGATGTTTCCAACCTGAGCTTTCACCTCGAGTCGTTCAAAATCTGTCCTTGGCAATTTAACTATTAATTCAAATATTCCGGAATTAATAGTGAAAAGACGGACTTTCCTTTTCTCCCTCGCTTCAATGGTTAACTCCGAAGCTCCCTCGTTTACTAATAACTGAACATCATCCTCTGACTTTTTTTCAGCCGTTCCTTTCAGTTGCACGTCAATATTCGTCCCATCATACGGCACAATCGTTACATTCACCGTATCGGAGTCAATATCTATTGTAGAAATATTGCTTGCTGAAATACTTTCTTTGTGGTTGATATTGGTCAAGTTAAACGGCGATTGATCGAGAGAAAATAGCACTACATTACCGACGATAGATATCCCAATGAGAATAATTGCGATTGTAAAGATTTTTTTACTATTCACCCTTTTCTCCCCCTGACAATATCCAAGTTGAATTTTAAATATCTAAGTACGATTTTATAAAAATAATGCCAACCCTTTATCCCACCTAAAAGAAAGATGAGACCCACACCGATATAGCCAAGTATCAAAAATATTTCTTTGACATAAATAAGAGTGAATCCGTCCTGAATTAATAAAATAATTGGGGAAATTAATAAAAATACTCCTGTTACAAACAGTGTTACAGGGATCACTAGTCCAACGATGAAAGGTCCCAATACGAAAATAAGGTTGAACATACCAAGTCCTACTGCTGCAAACACCACTTTTGTTACATTATTAAATG
>NZ_JBFMIA010000004.1:0-183504 GCF_040801915.1 Jeotgalibacillus marinus
AGCAAACGTGGTTGATGCAGCAGCAAAAGGTGCCAGTACAGGCCTACAAATCGCTTTACATGTAGGAGCTATGTTGATTGCGTTTATCGCGTTAATTGCCCTGCTTAATGGGCTTTTAGGTGGTATCGGTGGGATTTTTGGATTTGAAAACCTGTCGATTGAATTACTTCTTGGTTATCTTTTTGCACCGCTTGCTTTTGCTATTGGTATTCCTTGGAATGAAGCCTTTCAAGCTGGTAATTTTATCGGACAAAAACTTGTTCTTAATGAATTTGTTGCCTATGCAAACTTCGCCCCAATGATCGATCAGCTGTCTGATAAGACAGTTGCCGTCATTACATTTGCATTATGTGGCTTTGCAAACATTTCATCAATCGCAATTTTACTTGGTTCCATAGGTAACCTTTCACCAAAACGTCGTCCTGATGTAGCACGCCTCGGTCTTCGAGCAGTGCTTGCCGGTGCTCTTGCATCTATGCTTTCCGCAGCAATTGCAGGAATGTTTATATAATATTATTTCAAAAGGAGCTATCCCAAAAATGGGAAGCTCCTTTTGTGTTAAAACCTTGAACCAATAACTTCTAAAGCTATTTCACGATCACTGTGCGGGTATTTCGTATTTTCGATGATCTGGTAATCCTCATGTCCTTTACCTGCGAAAATGATTATGTCGTCGGGCTCTGCCATTTCCATCAAATGACGGACCGCTTCTTCACGATCACCAATTAACGCATATTGATCATGCTTCATCCCTTTTTCTAAATCTGCTAAAATGCTGTCGTAGCTTTCATATCGGGGATCATCTGTCGTTAAGACGACGTAATCTGCAAGTGAAGCTTTTTCTGCCATCGTTGGGCGCTTAGATTTATCACGATTACCTCCGGTTCCAACAAGGAATAAAATACGATTTTTCTTAAATGGCATCACAGCTTGAATTGATTTCTCAATCGCATCTGGCGTGTGAGCATAATCAATATAAATAGATAAAGGTGCCGTTGTTTGAACGCGTTCCATTCGACCAGAAATCGGTGGAATATCTTTTAAACGTTCAATCAGTGAATCAACACTTTCACCCTTAGCATATAGTGACGCAAGCGCTGCAAGAACATTTGATACGTTAAATGTTCCAAGCAATTGTGTTTCTACTTGAAAGGTTCCTTCAGGTGACTCTAAACGGAAAAGAGTTCGATCGTCTAAGTATTGAATATCTTTTGCTGCAAAGTCTGCATCTTGCTCCATGCTGTAACTAATGACTTCAAATGGTGTCATATACGAATAGCGGTCAAACCATTGATCATCAAGATTTAATACAGCATATTTGGGTTTGGATAGATCTTGTCCAAGTTGAGAAAATAATAAACCTTTTGCATAACCGTAATGCTCTATTGTCCCGTGAAAATCAAGGTGATCATGGCTCAAGTTGGTAAATGTAACAACATCAAAGTCTACTCCCCACAGCCTTCCTTCTAATAAACCATGTGAAGACACTTCAAATATCATGTTTGATACATGCGCTTCTTTTGCTTGGACAAGCATGCGCTGAGTCGTGATAAGATCACTTGTTGTATTTGCACTTTCATATAACGTTCCATCCAAATCAAAACCTATCGTACCTGACAAGGCAGAGTGTTCACCACCATGACGTAATAATTGGTGAATGAGGTTCGTAACAGATGTTTTACCATTCGTTCCAGTTACCCCGAAAACCATCATGTCTTTTGACGGTTGCTGATAGAATAGGTTTGAAATAAATGCAAGCGCTTTTGAAGAGTTTTTCACCACAACTAATGCAGCTTTATCTACATCAACATCAAGCTCTTTTTCCGCAACAATAACCGTTGCACCATTAGAGATGGCATTTTGCGCGTAATCGTGACCATCTGTCGTATGCCCTTTTATACAAAAGAAAATGGAGTCCGGTTTTACAGCACGGGAGTCCACTTCAATATGCTCAACTGTCTGTGGAAGTGTTCCAATTGTGGTTATTAAATTTAGTGGTTTTAATAGGTCATAGGTATTCATCGTTATTCCTCACAATTTTTATTAGAATCTTGTTTACCCTCTCATTTTAACGGATGGATGACAGGATGAATAGCTCTGACACTCTATTTTCATAAAAATCAATCCTTTGATAGGTGGCAACGGTATAAAATCACAATTAATGAACCATTTCGGATTTTAAATAGTGATAGATAAGTAATTCTGTGTATTTAATCGAGCTCTCATGCGTACGTTCGTATGCGTGTGAGGCGTCGATTCCCGCCCCGATCAATCCATGTTTAATATCATGCCCTGCTTTAATGGCTGCTGAAGCATCAGAACCGTAATATGGATAAATGTCTACTTTATAGGCAATTTCGTGTTTTTCAGCAAGCGCAACTAAATGTTTACGTAATCCATAATGGTAAGGTCCGCTGCTATCTTTCGCGCAAATTGAAACAGTGAATTCGTCCGATGATTGCCCATCACCTAGAGCACCCATATCAACTGCTATGTATTCAACGGTTTCAACAGGTATATTAGAATTTCCTCCATAACCAATTTCCTCATTGTTTGCAATGATAAAATGGGTAGTATGTGGAATGGTTTCATTTGTACTCGTGATTTTTTCGATTACTTTCATCAGCATACCTACACTTGCTTTATCGTCTAAATGACGAGACTTAACGAATCCACTTTCTGTTAACTCCACTCGCGGATCGAAGGAAACAAAATCTCCAACTTCAATGCCGAATGCTTTCGTTTCTTCCTTTGAATGTACAACTTCATCAATTCTTACTTCGATATTATTTTCACTTCTCTCAGCAGTACCGGCATCTTTATAAACGTGTACGGAGGATTGATGCATTAAAATGGTGCCAGAAATTATTTTTCCTGATGATGTTTCAATCGAACAGTACTCCCCTTCCACTGCATTCCATCTAAAACCACCGATCATGGATAGTTTTAATCTACCATCCGGTTTAATTTCTTTAACCATCGCACCTAGCGTATCTACGTGCGCTGTTAATACACGCTGCTTGGAATGATCTTGACCTTTGATCGTAACAAATAAACTTCCTTTATTATTTATATAAGAGGCAATATTCCGGGCAGAAAGCCATTCTTTAACGTGCTCAATTACTTTTTCTGTATGTCCAGAAGGACTTGGAATGGATACAAGTTCTTTTATTACCTCTACAGTTTCCTTTGTATTCGGATAGGTCATTTGAGTAACTCCCCTTCGACTAAATGGTTTGATTAGATTACCATACTTACAGTCCTATACTCAACAAATATGTGAATAGAAAGAACAATTGTAGCTTAGAAACTCTATCAAATCTTTACTATAGTTGACCACAAATGACTCATTTCATATGACATGATAAACTAACACCATAACCTTTAATAGGAAGGAAGTACCCTTATGGCACAACATTCGTTTTTGTTAAAAGCCAATTGGCCTGGCGGTCGAAATAACGTAGGAACCATTAAAACAACAAACCTAACGACTAAAGTTTCAATTCCTAGAGAAATGGATGGTCCAGGCATCGGGACCAATCCTGATGAAATGTTACTAGGTGCAGCAGCAACCTGCTACATCATCACCCTCGCTGCTAAGTTAGAACGGGCGCGTATTGAAGTCGAAGAAATGTCTCTTGAATCTGAAGGGATCGTTGAAGTAGAAAAAGGAGTGATTACATACAAAAAAATAATACATAGACCCACAGTCCGCATGAAAGAAGAATCAAATAAACAAGAACAAATTCTTCGTTATATGCATCAATCTGAAGAAAGTTGCATGATCTCACGTGCTTTAAAAGGAAACGTGGATATTCAAGTAGAACCCACTATTTTATGAAAGCATGAGAGTCATAATAGATTAATTTGCAACTTCATGCAATATATAGGTAAAAGCGATTATACCCATGCAAGATTATATTGTTTTGTAATTGGTGTTCGTGCTATTCGTCATAGTGGTGTAAAGAAAAAAATAATTATCATATTCCCGGGATATGGGGAGTAATTTGAATTTTTTATAACATTATTACAGAAATTATCATTTCATAATGAAAAGAAGTGCTTTTATTATGGACTTTTCACCCTATACACCCGCTCATTTCGTGCAATATAATGGTTCTTTCGCTCATCTATTTTTATACAGCTCTTAATATAAAGAAGTGTTTTTAAAAAAGCTACAGTTCCATTCTAACTTGGGACTGCAGCTTTTTATTTTATCCATCATTATTCAACTAGTTTTTTCAACTCTTCTTCAAAGTAAAAAGTTACCGAATCTTCTTCGATAATATAAGAATAACGTTTCATATTTGCTACATAAGACCATTGCTTAATTATGACAACTTTTCCATTTAGTAATACTCGTTCACCATCAATAAATTTATTTTTATATGTTTTCATCGTCCATCCTCCAATTTCCGACTATTTTGTGCTGAGCAATGGAACGAAACGTAAAGCTTCAATGATTGTCTTTTTTCCCTGCTTAGCCATTCATCTGTGTTGACCAATTGATTGTATCAAAAATATGTCAATATTCCCGAATGACCGCTGTAGCATCAATGATTTAATTATAGCACACATTTGGAGAGCAAAAAAAAGAAGAGCTACAATCAACCCTTCTCTTTCTATACTCATTTTCATTCCATCCATGTAAACATATAATTCGTGTCTTCGATCTCTTGTGATTTTTTCACCGTTTTTAGTGGTCGGAATGTGTCGATCATTACAGCAAGCTCCAGTGTTTCTGTTTTACCAATGCTGGCTTCAGTTGTTCCCGGATGAGGACCATGTGGAATTCCGCACGGATGTAATGTTATTGATCCTTGCTCAATCCCCTTACGGCTCATAAAGTTTCCTTCCACATAATACAGTAGCTCATCACTATTCACGTTACTATGATAATACGGTGCTGGGATCGCTTCTGGGTGATAATCATACATTCTCGGTACAAATGAACATACGACAAAATTATGCCCTTCAAATGTTTGATGAACAGGAGGTGGCTGATGAACGCGCCCAGTAATTGGCTCAAAATCTTCAATGTTGAACACCCATGGATATAAATAACCGTCCCATCCCACGACATCAAGCGGATGATGGTTTAGCGTGTGTTTGTTTATATAGCCACGCGACTTCGTTAACATAACATGCTCACCTTTCTCATCATGTGTGATGAGTTGTTCAGGTCCTCTAATATCTCTCTCACAAAACGGACTGTTCTCTAGCAGCTGACCGTATTCATTACGATACCTCTTTGGAGTGGTCAGTTGACTAAACGATTCAACAACGAGGAATTTCGTTTCTTCACCTTCAGTAGGAATCACTTTATAAATGGTACCAATCGGAATCACCACATAGTCGCCTGGCTTGTACGTGATCGTTCCAAACATTGTTTCAATCACCCCAGAGCCAAAATGAACAAACAACATTTCATCTCCATCACCGTTGCGATAATACGATTCCATTGGTTTTGAAGCATGAATGATACCAATTAATAGATCATCATTGCCTAGCACATACTCCCTAGCAGAAATCGCGTCTCCTTTTTCTTGTAGACGAGTCGTTAAAAAATGGCGATGTTTTAGTGATTGTTCTTCCTCATACTCGGGCAAATACGGTCCGATTAACTCGGACTTCGCTACTTCTGTCGGCATAAAGTGGTGATATAAAATAGATTGCGTACCTGAAAACCCTTTTGTTCCCATTACCTGCTCACGAAAAAGGGACCCGTCTTCTTTTTTGAACATCGTATGGCGCTTATGTGGAATTTTCCCTAACTGACGATAAAACATTTTGACCCCTTCTCTCTTCAATAATCCTATTCGTTAATGTTCCAAGCCCTACAATAGATAATGAGATTTCATCACCTGGCTCAAGCCAAGGGTGCACTTCCTCCCCTAGTTCAAGGATACAGCCACTTCCAACCGTTCCTGAACCAATCATTTCTCCAGGATACAGCGTCACACCATTGGATGCTCGTTCAATCATCTCTCCAAACGTGTAGTATAGATCTTTAACGTTTCCTTTTGAAAGCTGTATGCCATTCACTTTAGCTATCATTTCTAAATGATACTGTTCTCCTTTCCTAAAACTCTCTAGTTCGTCTAACGTCACAAGAAATGGTCCAAATGAAGTAGCGAAATCTTTGCCTTTTGCCGGACCTAATCCAACTTTCATTTCTTCTCGCTGAAGATCTCGAGCACTCCAGTCATTCATGATGCAAAAACCAAATATATGATTCTTTGCATCACTTGCTGAAATGTTTTTTCCTTCTTTGCCGATCACACACGCGATTTCCAGCTCATAATCAAGCGACTGACAATCTGGTGGACGTACAATGAAATCGTATGGACCTGTAACCGACATGTGATTCGTAAAGTAAAACACCGGAAAGTCATACCACTCGGGAACTACACCAAGCCCCCTTCTAGCTCGAGCTGTTTTCACATGCGCTTCAAATGCATAAAAATCACGAATGCTTACTGGCCGTGGGATCGGTGCATCTAGCTGAACTTCTTCCAAAAGGTAAACACCTTTGTCCCCATATTGAAAAGGTGGAAATTTTTGAATTAACGGCATGAATGTTTCCATTCCTTCTACTAGTTCAAGAATAGTTGAAGGTAGTTGACCACTTGTCACCGCATGCATATCAATGATTAGATTATCTTCTTGCATCCATCCAGCTTTCTTCTTTTTATCGAATGTATGAAAGGTAATAAATTTCATACTGATCTCACCTTTCAACCTTTTTACGTTTAATTTCAAATGTGTCAGCCATTGCCTTCGTATACATTTGTCCTGCTAATCGACCGATTGGATTTAAGCCTTTGGAGTCAATTTTGCCATCATAATAAATCAAATCATCAATATGAATATGCATGACCTTTCCAACAACGAGACTGCCCGCACCAGGATGATCACCAAAATGAAGAACTTCATGCAGTACACATTCAAGTTGAACCTTGCTTTCTTTTACTCGAGGTGGTTTTACAGTTACACTCTCCATTTTCGTTAGACCGACTTCTGTAAATTCATCTATATCCGGTGCCCAATTGGTGGCACAATGGTTCATTTGTTCGCCAATTTCTTCACTCACAATATTGATAACAAATTCCTTTGTTTGTTCGATATTGACGAGCGTATCTTTTTTAGAACCGTTTTCACCATTTCGCATCGGAGAAAAACACACCATCATCGGTTCAGCAGAAATCGCTGTAAAAAAACTAAAGGGAGCTAAATTCGTGACCCCTTTTGCATCGATTGTGGAGACAAATGCGATGGGCCTTGGCAAAATGGACCCAATCATAAGTTTGTACGCGTCTTTCCAGTGAAGTGATCCAGGTTGAACGTCCATTTCGTCACTCCTCTCCAATCATGCATTGTGCTAATGCTTCAATAAAAGCTTCGTTTTCTTGTGGTTTACCTATGGTGACTCTAAACATTGATGGGTACCCAAGCAAATGACCAGAACGAACGATAAACCCTCTTTTTAACAACTCAAATGCAACGTGTTGACCAGATTTCTTCGTGTCCACCATAATGAAATTTGTTTGAGAAGGAAAATAAGTTAGTCCTAGTTGATCAAGTGCTTTCTCCATTTTTTTACGCTCTGAAGCGTTTTTGTCTGAACACTCCCTGATAAATTCTTGATCTTCCAGTGCAGCAAGAGCCGCAATTTGGGCAAGACCATTCGCATTAAACACTTCTTTCACTTTCAACAGTTCTTCAATAATCATCGGATGGGCAATCCCATAGCCGATTCGCAAGCTTGCTAAACCATATATTTTTGAAAATGTACGCAAAACCACAACATTGGGGTGTTTATGTAAAAGTAGCAATGATTCTAGATAATCATCTGTATATACATATTCATAATACGCTTCATCCAAAATGACTAAGACGTTAGCTGGCACCCATTCAATAAAGTCTAGCAGTTCATCTTTGCCTACAATTGTTCCAGTTGGATTATTAGGATTGCAGATAAACACCATTTTCGTATGATTAGTAATCGCTTTTTTCATATTTTGTAGCGAATGAACGCCATGAACAAGTGGAACGATGACTGGTGTACCACCTTCGATTATCACATTCGTTTGATAACGAGGAAAAGTCACATCGACCATTACCGCTTCATCACCTTCACTTATAAACGTTCGAGTGAGCAACCTGATCAATTCATCCGATCCATTTCCTAAAATAAATTCGCTCGGATCTTTTGAGTAAAAATGTGCAAGGTTTGCTCTTAATTCTCGCACAGCTCCATCAGGATATAAATGAAGACTATCCAAAGATTTAATCACCGATTTTTTAATATTAGGAGAACTACCATATGTATTTTCGTTTTCGGACATCTTATAAACATGAGAAATTCCAAGCTCTTGTTTTATATCTTCTAATGATTGTCCTAACACATATGGCGCGATGGATTCAATTTGAGCACGCGTTTTAATTGGTACATTCACCCTAGGTCTCTCCTCCCTGACAAGTAAAAGAGGGAGAATGAACCTCCCTCTCTTTCATGCTTATAAATTACCTCGACGCTCTTGTTCACGTTCGATCGATTCAAAAAGCGCTTTGAAATTCCCTTCACCGAATCCCTTTGCCCCTTTGCGCTGAATGATCTCAATAAATACAGTTGGACGGTCTACAATCGGCTTTGTGAAAATTTGTAATAAATATCCCTCATCATCACCATCAACAAGAATGTTCAATTCTTTCAACTTCTCAATCTCTTCATCTATATCACTCACACGTTCGCTCAGTGTATCGTAATAGCTAGCCGGTGTATTCAAAAACTCCACACCTTTTTCACTCAATATTCCGACTGTCTTCACAATATCTTCTGTCAGAATAGCAAGATGCTGTACACCTGGTCCGTTAAAGAACTCAAGATATTCTTGGATTTGTGATTTACGTTTTCCTTCAGCAGGTTCGTTGATCGGAAATTTAATACGTCCTCCATTATGCATAACCTTAGACATCAACGAAGAGTATTCTGTATTAATATCCGCATCGGTAAAGTGTCTCATTTCTTTAAAGCCCATTACGTTCTCATAGTATGAAGTCCATTCATGCATGCGCTCTACGTTTCCTACCACGTGGTCAACCGCTATAATACCTGCATCTACAGTCGGAATAGATGCAGATGACTGATATTCTTCGAAGCTAGGTAGAAACACACCCTTATAGTTTTTACGCTCAATCAATGTATGAATGGTATCTCCATATGTTCCGATTACAGCTTTTTTCACTACACCATGACCATCTTCCACTTCATATGGCTCTTTCACTGCGATTGCACCGCGAGAGACTGCTTCTTCGTAAGCCGTTTCAACATCGTCCATCGCTAAAGCAATATCTCGAACACCATCACCGTGTTTTTTTACAAATTTAGCAACGGCAGATGAATCATTTAATGATCCTGTAATGACAAGACGTACTTTGTTTTGCTGAAGTACGTATGAAACCGTGTCACGGTTACCTGTTTCTAACCCAGAATATGCAACGATCTTAAAGCCAAAAGCTGTACAGAAATAATGAGCGGATTGTTTCGCGTTACCAGAATACATCTCTAAATAATCTACATCTTTAACTGGAAAAAAATCTTGGACTTGTGGATCCATAGCTACAGATTCTTTTTTCATTCAATTTCCTCCATTCAACAAATTCATTTCAATTATTCTGACTATAGTATAAATAAAGAGTCTACCTTTCCTCAAGAGCACCATGTAAAGCTATAACGCTGTTCTGCATAAAAGTAAAAGTAAGCGTTCAGGACCGACAGGCGTAAGAGAGACAGCGAGGAGTGCGTTCTTTACCACCGCAGTCGGATCGCCTGACGGCACGGAGCTGGATGCAACAAAAGCGAAAGCAGGCGTATATACATTCCTACATTTTTTAAATTTGAAAAATATAAAAGTGGTTCGCTTCTCTTATAAAACCAACTTTCTCATAAAGGCTTTGAGCTATTACGTTTTCCTTATCTGTCTCAAGTGATACTCCCTTTGCTCCCGTTCCCTCTGCAAATGTAATTGCTTTATGTAGTAATTTTTCTCCAAACCCTTTTCCTCGAGCTATTTCTTTCACATACAAATCGTTTAACACCCATGTCCTTTTCATACTTACTGATGAAAAGGTTGGATATAGCTGAACAAAGCCTATTGGATCATTCTCTTCGAAAGCGATAAAAACGACTGATTCCTCGTTGTTTAATCTTTCTTTTATAAAAGCTCTTGCACCAGGTAAATCAGATTTTTGTTCGTAGAATACTCTGTATAAATCAAAAAGTTCTGCCAGATCATCAAGCTCATTTGACGTTGCTCTTAAAATACTCACTTCGTATTTTCCTCCCTATTAGCACTTTGTCCATAAATATTTCGAATTTTCTGATCTCTTATTTCATATAAATCATCAACAAAGTTCGATTGATTAAGGTAAACTATTGAATTAAGTGACCGATTCTTTCACTTGCTTATTAGCAGATAGATGAATCGCCTTACCTGTCAATGCTTCCACTGCCTCTAAAAGGCCTTCGTTCATACTTGGATGCGGGTAGTGCATAAACGTTAAATCCTCAGTACGAGCCACCATTTCAAGTGCTAACGCTGAAGTAGAAGCTAATTCAACCGCTCCGTGCCCGATCATATGAATGCCTAAAATAAGATCTGTTTTTGCATCTATGACCACTTTAACGAGACCATCACGTTTGCCAATGACTGTTGCGAATCCATTCCCCCCTAAAGGAAATTCGGCAGTATTCACTTCCTCATATTGCTCGTTCGCCTGTTCTTCTGTAAGTCCCACAAACGCCATCGGAGGGTTTGTGTGAATAACTGTTGGTATAAAGAATGGATCCATCTCAGTTGCATGACCAGCAATGCTTTCTGCTGCAACTTTTCCTTGTTTGATCGCTTTAACCGCTAAACTTGGACCCATTGTCACATCACCAACAGCATAGATCCCGTTAATAGATGTTTGACATTTTTCATCCGTTACAAGATGATCGCTTTCATCTCTCTTCATCTCTAACCGATCAATTCCAAGATGAGTAGTATTTGGAACTGTTTTTGTCGTTAGGTAGATATGCGACCCTTGGAGCGTAGACTCTTCCATCTTTTCATTTTCAGTCTGTACGTGCACATCATCTTGTTGATTCACGCTTTTTAGTGACATTCCTTTTAAAATTTTAATCCCTTTTTTCTTCAACTGTCTCATTAATTCTTTATTAATCGAGGAATCGAACGAAAAATTATGCTTACCTTCAGACAACAAAATCGATACGTTAGAACCTAGCTGACGAAAGGTTGTGGCAACTTCTAAAGCTAAATAATCATCCCCATAAACGATCAGATGATTAGGAATTTCTTTTACTGTATAAATCGATTCACAATCCAGTACCCGTATATGATCAACCGCTTGGACTGCCTCTCTTGTACTACCTGTCGCAATAATTGCTGATGTAAAACGATAAACCATAAAGGAATGTTCATGCTCTACACCTAATCGATCATTTGATAAAAAATAAGCTGAGCCCTTAATACACTCGATGTCATTAGATTGCAGGAGTCCTTGAACTCCCTTTTTAAGCTGGTCGATCGTTGATTCTTTCTCTTTATGTAGAACATCTAAGTCGAAGTGGGCTCCATCCAAATGAATTCCAAATTTTTTCAGGTCTTTCAATTCTTCCATTTTCACAGCAGACGTTGCAAAAAGCTTTGAAGGAATACACCCCTTTGTTAAGCAGACTCCACCAAGGTCATCTTTCTCAATGATCGTTACCTTTAATCCAAGCTGTGCAGCTCGTATTGCAGCATGATATCCCCCAGGACCACCACCGATAATGACAAGATCTCTTTCTTCAACAATTTCTCCGACAACCATTACATCAACTCCACTACTAACAGCGTTGGGTTTTCGATTAATTCAGTAAATCTGTTTGTAAATGCCACAGCACTTGCTCCATCAACAACTCGATGATCATACGACATTGAAATGTTCATCATAGAGCGAACAACAATTTCATCTTGCTCATTGACGACGGGTCTCTTCTTCGTTTTGTGAAATGCCATGAGTCCAACTTCAGGTGCGTTAATGATTGGCGTTGCACCTGTACTTCCCCCCAATGGTCCAACATTGCTAATTGTGAATGTACTGCCTTTGCACTCCTGTAGTGTAAGTGATTGATTTGTTGCTTTATCTATAAGCTCTTTCATTTCTAACTGAAGTTTGGCAAACGATTTTTTCTCGACGTTTTTCATGACAGGTACAATGAGACCTTCGCTCGTATCGGTTGCCAATCCAATGTGACACTCGTCATAAAGAAAGATCGTTTCGTTTTCTTCATCAAGCGAAGCGTTAAATAGAGGGAATTCTTTTAAACAAATGGTTAATGCTTTCATAAAGAAGATCGTTGCAGAAACTGACTTTCCTTGTTTTTTTAGTTGCTTACGCAGTGAAATCAATTCAGTCACATCAATTTCCTCAAAATGCGTGCAATGCGGAATCGTAAAGAGCGATTGAACCATTTTTTTGCCGATCTGTTTTCTCATACCTTTATACGGGATCGTCTTTGGTGATGCTTGATCATCTGTTTTAACGGGAGCATCCATTGGTACATCAGTGGCAGATTGACTTGACCCGTTAATAAACGAATACACATCTTCATCTGTTATACGATTCGCTGGACCCGTTCCGTTGACTTGTTCAATCTTAATGTCATTTTCTCGTGCGATTTTTCGTGTGTAGGGTGCAGCTAGAATTCTTTTTGGTGAATGAGAGGGTTTAAACTGCCCCTCTGCCTCCCTATTTGAAACTTTTTTTTCAACCTTTTTGTCTATTGAACGAGTGGTCCTAAATGTCCCTTGGGGCTCTAAAATCATAACCGTTGTTCCTACGGCAACGGTAGAACCTCTTTCCACCTTAATTTCTTTGATCGTACCAGATGTTGGCGCTGGAATCTCAGCAGTCATTTTGTCTGTTTGAACTTCGACTAAAGGATCATCCGCTTTCACGACATCTCCTGGTTCGACGAAGAAATGGTTAATGTCTGCTTGGGTCATTCCTTCTCCAATATCATGAAGTTTCACTTTTATCATGACGCTCCTCCTTAAAAGTTCATCACTTTCGTTACAGCATGTATGACGCGTTCAGGTGTAGGTAGATAAAAATCTTCATAGCTGAAATAAGGGACAGGTGTATCAAAACCTGACACCTTTTCGACGGGTGCTTTTTGGTACAAAAAGCACGTTTCATTGATTACAGACATAATGTCATTTGCGACACTACTTGTTGGATGGGCTTCTTGCACAATAACCGTTCTGCCTGTTTTCTGAACAGACTCTGCGATTAACTCTTCATCTAAAGGCGACAAGGTACGCAAATCAATGACATCACATGATACATCATCATCTCTTAGCCTCTTCGTTGCATTCATTACAACAGGCACCATTGCTCCCCATGTAATGATTGTTACGTCATCACCTTCAACCAACTTGTTTCCTTTTCCAATTTCGATCGAATATTTCCCTTCAGGAACATTTTCTTTTACCGCTCGATAGCTACGCATGGGCTCTAAGAAAAGAACAGGATCTGGGTCTTCAATAGCCGCGATCATAAGCCCTTTTGCATCATATGGGTTGGAAGGACAGACAACTTTCATTCCCGGCATATGAGTAAAAATGGCTTCGGTGCTATCACAATGAATCTCAGGTGCCCGCACCCCAGCTCCATAGGGTGCTCGAATGACCAGTGGAACAGAATAATGCCCTAATGTACGTGAGCGAAGACGTACAGCATGCGTCATTAACTGCTCATACGCTGGATAAATGAAACCTAAAAACTGAATTTCTACAACTGGCTTTAAGCCATTCGCAGCCATTCCAATTGCGGCACCTACAAAACCCGCTTCACTAAGTGGTGTATCAATGACTCGATCTTCACCAAATTCAGCTTGTAAGCCTTCCGTCGCACGAAAAACACCACCATTTTTCCCGATATCTTCTCCTAATAACAAAACGTTCTCGTCATCTTTTAACATGACGGCAAGAGCATCAGTTATCGCTGTGACAAGTGTTAGTGAATTTGTTTTGACTGTGGTTGTCATTGCTCATCTCCTCCTAGCATGTGAAGAAGTGCTTTCTTTTGTTTGGCTAGAGATGGTGTAATTTCTTGATACACATAGTCAAAGATCATTGCAGGATCAGGTTTTACGTATGCTTCCATTTCTTCCACTGCTTGTTCAACCTCTTGAACAGCATCGTTTGTGATTTTGTTCACCCATTCTTCATTAAACCAGCCATTTTGTTTCATACAACGCTCCAACCTTAGTAACGGATCCGATTCTTCACGACGATTGGTGCTTTCTTGTTGGTCACGATATTTTGATGGATCGTCAGCAGTTGTATGGGCGCCGTAACGCCAAGTAACAGCTTCGATCAACGTTGGTCCTTGTCCGGCTCGAGCTCGTTCAAGTGCTTCAAGCGTGTGTACATAAACGGAAAACACATCATTTCCATCAATTCTTACGCTCGGAATATCGTACGCTAATCCTTTTTGAGCAATAGTCTTTGTCTTCATTTGTTTGGACATGGGAACTGAAATCGCGTATTGGTTATTCTGATTAAAAAACACAACAGGTGAACTAAATACACTTGCAAAATTTAAGCCTTCGTGAAAATCACCTTCAGATGTTGCTCCATCTCCAAAATACGTAATTACAGCTTTTTTTGTACCTTTTCTTTTTTCTGCAAAAGCAGCACCTACAGCATGAGGGAGTTGTGTTGCTATTGGAATACCAGGTGGGAAAATGTTCAGCCCTTCAGGTGGAATGTTGCCTTCATTTCGTCCGTTCCAGAACAACAATACATTACGAAGTGAATGACCGAACGTCATCGTTGCACCATGATCACGGTAAGTCGGAAAAATCCAATCCTTTTTGTTTAACGCGAGTGCACTTCCGACTTGTGAAGCTTCTTGACCTTCAAAAGCTGCATATGTGCCGATCCGTCCTTGTCTTTGGAGGCTAACCGCTTTTCGATCAAATGTACGAATTCGAATCATCTGTTGGTAAAACTCTTTGGTTCGTTCCTCTGTTAAAAGCTCTTGATGATTTTCACTGATCCAATTTCCTTGAGGATCAAGAAACTGTTGAATGGGAAATTGATTTTCCATTGTGGTTCCCCCTTCCACCATTCGGATGGTAGTCATACCCTGACCGCCCACTTTGGACGTTTCATATGGGAAAAAAAGCTGTTTCTTTTTGCGCGGGATCTCATACGCTGTTCACAAAAATAATTAGATGCTTCAACCGTCGTCAGTCCACTTTCTTCTGCTTTCAAATAAACATTTAATAATGAGTTATAAATCGCTTTTGTTTGACGAAGTACACGTTCTTTGTTTGGCTCATATAACTCATCTGCTACTTGTATTAGACCACCAGCGTTGACAATGTAATCAGGAGCATACAAGATCCCTCTATCTTTTAGCATTCTTCCGTGCTCTTCGTGAAGTAGTTGGTTATTTGCCGACCCTACAACAGCTTTTACCTTTAATTGATCAATCGATGTATCATGTAAAATCCCACCCATCGCACATGGGATAAAAATGTCAGCTTCAACTGAATAAATTTCCTCTCCCTCAACGACTTCAACATCAACATTCAACCTTTTACCTAACGTTTGAACATCATCGATTGCAAGCGGATTAATATCTGTAACAAATATTTTTTTTGCTCCCGCAAGCATTAGCTGTTCAGCAACCTTTGCTCCCACTTTACCTAGACCTTGGATCGCATAACTTTTCCCTACTAACTCATCTGAACCATAAAGCTCTCTGTTCGTTGCTTGTAAGCCATAAATTACACCTTGAGCAGTTGGAACGGATGAATCTCCACTACCACCATAAACTTCATCAACCCCAACAATACAATTGGTTTCTTTTAGCGCATGAATAAAATCTTCCGGTGTTGTCCCCATATCTGTACCTGTATAAAATCGTCCATTTAATGATTCGACAAATTGACCAAATGACCGCAATAATTCTGGGCTTTTATCTTTTTCTGGATCTCCGATAATGACCGCTTTTCCTCCACCAAAATCAACGTCCGCCGCAGCACACTTATACGTCATACCTCTTGAAAGTCTTAGTACATCTTCTAGAGCATCATCTACACTTGCATATGGCTGCATACGACAACCACCAAGCGCTGGTCCAAGAGATGTGTTATGTATCGCAATAATGGCTTTTAACCCTGTCTCCTCGTCATTACAAAAAACGACCTGCTCATGACCTCTAATTTTTTCAAACATTTGCACCATATTCTCCCCCTTTGTTTAGAAAACGCTTACATAATTCAAAAAAAAATAGTTTAATACATTTTTTCTATGATTTTTTTTGGTAAGATTGCTTGCTTTACAGTTCCTGTTGCAACCAATTTTTCACTACTGTATACCTCAATAGACGTAATGACTGCTTTTTCAGTATAAGTTGTAACCTTGGCGTGAAATTCCACCATTGAACCTTCGTTAGCTGCAGAAATATGTTTCACTTCTACCTCCACCCCCATCCCTTCTTCATCTTCTTCTAAATAAGGGTGAATGATATTTCTTGATACCCACTCCATGTGATAAACCAATGACACAGTTGAATAGAGTGGATGCACAACACTGTTGTCAAACCTTGCAAACATATCACTAGATACAGTGATTACAAGTTTTTCTTCATAACCGATTTTAAGCCCTGGTTTCAACTGATCACCCCATTTAACATTAATTCTTATGAAAAAATTTTTATATAACGTTTATTTAACGATATAATAACATCGTGTCGATAGAATAGTCAATAAATTCAAAAAATATACCCAAGACCAAAAAGGGGATGAGTGTGTTTCTTAACACACTCATCCCCTTCGCATACTCCTATGATAACAATGCTCGATCACTGGTCATTTGCTTTCCACGAATTTGCTGGAACTCAACCAATAACTGTTTTACCGTAAGATCTTTCTTTTTTTCTTCATCGACTTCTAAGATAATTTGACCTTTGTCCATCATAATTAAACGATTTCCTAAATCAATAGCTTGTTGCATATTGTGTGTAACCATCAGCGTTGTTAATCCATACTCGTTAACAATTTCCTTCGTTAACTTTGTAATTAACTCGGCTCTTGAAGGATCAAGTGCAGCGGTGTGCTCATCTAGTAGTAAAATGGATGGCTCTGTAAATGTCGCCATTAAAAGTGATAACGCCTGTCTTTCACCACCAGATAACAACCCAACCTTTGCGTTCAAGCGATCTTCTAGCCCTAAATGAAGCGTACTCAGAACTTCTTTAAAGTATTCCTTACGCTTTTTTGTGACGCCTCTTTTAAACGTTCGAGATTTATTTCGCGAATAAGCCATTGCTAAGTTTTCTTCGATCGTCATCGACGGTGCGGTTCCTGCCATTGGATCTTGAAAAACACGTCCAATCATTTTCGAGCGTTTATACTCAGTCATCAATGTGACGTTTTTATCCTCGATTGTTACGGTTCCAATGTCAGGTAAAAGCACACCCGAAATCATATTCATTAAAGTCGATTTCCCGGCTCCATTACTTCCAATAATGGTAACAAAATCCCCTTTATCAAGTGTAAGGTTCAATTGGTCCAAGGCAATTTTTTCGTCTGGAGTGCCTTCATTAAAAACTTTATGAATTTTATTTAAGTGCAGCATTTTGTGACTCCTCCTCTTGTTGATTAGTTGAGAGAGCCATCATTTCTTTCAATCTCTGTCTTTTCCTTTTTCTATCTCGATATCCATCAATTGCTTTCGGTGTAATCAATGCCATGATTACAATTACAGCTGTGATCAGTTTCATATCGCCTGTTTCTAAAAAATCCACTCGCAGTGCAAGAGTTACTACAATACGGTAAATAATTGCTCCGCCGATTACAGCGAGCGTTACACGTGCAATCGTTTTTGTACCAAAAATGGCTTCCCCGATGATGACGGATGCAAGTCCGATGATGATCATACCAATCCCCATACCAACATCTGCAAACCCGCCATATTGAGCAATAAGCGCACCAGATAAAGCAACAAGTGCATTGGAGATTCCTAAACCGAGAATGACAAGTAAATTTGTATTCGCTGAAAAACTCCTAATCATTCGTTTGTTATCACCCGTTGCGCGAATCGCTAAACCAATTTCTGTTTTTAAAAATTGATCACATAAAAGCTTGATGATAAATGTGACGACAATCATCGTGAACAACACACTATACGTTCGTGGTGTTAAACCGAGTGGTGAAAAGATCGAACTCAACATTCCGTCCAACCCTATTGTCACCCAAAACGCTTGAATATGATCAAACATTGTATCTGTATTGAGAAGTGGTACGTTTGACCGTCCCATTATACGTAGATTGATTGAATACAAGGCGATCATCATTAAAATTCCTGATAACAATGCATTTACTTTTCCAAAAGTATGCAAGACACCAGTCATCGAGCCGGCAATAAATCCAATAAACATTGCAACAAGTGTTGCGATAACCGGATTTACATCGTTAATAATTAAAGTCGCGGCAACCGCAGCTCCCGTAACGAAGCTGCCGTCTACCGTTAAATCAGGAAAGTCTAGGACACGAAAAGATAAGTAGACGCCGAGCGCCATGATCGCGTAAATGATCCCAGACTCAAATGCACCAAAAATGGCAATTGACACGTTGAATCATCCTTTCAGCTAGTTCCCTTCGAACATCTCGGCCATATCTGACCACTCATCTTTAATCTCTACCCCTTGTTTTTCTGCAGCTTGTGTATTGATAACAAGCTCTATGCTTTGAGGAAGTGCGACTGGAATCTCTGCAGTAGTTTTATCTCCATTTAATATATCTACAGCCATCAAGCCTGTGTCATAGCCTAAATCGAAATAATTAAATCCACTTGCTGCCAATCCACCACGTTCCATTGAATCCAATTCACCTACAAGTAGTGGGATGTCATTGTCTTCCGCTACGCCAATAACCGAATCTAATGCAGATACGACTGTGTTGTCTGTTGGAACATACATTGCATCCGCACGTCCTAGAAGCGATTCAGCTGCTTGTTTCACTTCAGCTGATGTTGAAACAGAAGCTCCTTCAACTTTCACTCCGCCTTCTTCAGCAATTCGTTTAACTTCCTCAAATTGGACAGTTGAGTTTTGTTCACCTGCATTGTAAATAACACCAATTGTGTCTGCTTCAAGTTCGTCAATCATAAAGTTAATCGTGTTGCTGATCGCATCAGGATGACTATCTGTTGTACCTGTGATATTCTCACCCGGCTTGTCCAGCGCTTCAACAAGTTCAGCACCAACTGGGTCTGTAACTGCTGTAAAAACAATCGGGATGTCAGTAGTTGCATTTAATACACTTTGAGCACTCGGTGTCGAATTAGCAAAAATAAGATCCACACCGCTACTTGCAAGATTAGTTGCAATCGTTGAGTTAGCGCTCATGTCATTTGCTGCGTTGTGCTCGTCAAAGGTTACATTTTCACCTTCAATGTAGCCATTTTCTTCGAGCGCTTCTTTAAATCCTTCAAATGCATCATCTAAAGAAGGATGTTCAACAATTTGTGTTACACCAATCGTTACATTCTCTTTATCATCACCGTTTGATGAAGAGCCCCCATTATCTGCTTCGTCACCACCGCATGCTCCAAGGATAAGTGCGCTAGCCAAAAATACAGACGAGAACCCAGCAAGTTTCTTTTTCATTATAATCCCCCTTTTAGTATATACCTAGAAAAATAGTGATTTTATCATAATCCCATTCTTTAAAGGAAGCGTCAAGTCCTTTGTGAAATACAGAAATTCTCCCTTCGCCATTGTAAGCGCATACATTTTATCCACTTTCTTAACCTTGTTGTCCGTTCTGATCGGACCTGATCAAATCCTAAATGGCATTGAATGAAATGTATGATTGTTTATCTCAACTTGAGCAATGAGAAACAACTAATCGTAATCATGAATGATGTGATAAAAAATTTCAGCTTCGTTAATTTAACGTAATAGTATCACTGACAAAATAACTAGTCAATATTATTTTCTGATAATTATATGTAATGATAATTTTCAGTTAATGGTAGAAGGACGCTTATTGATTAAAAAGAAAGAACGTCTCACTAATGCATTCTTTTGCCTCTTTCATCGTGCGCTTTAGAAGTTCATCTACACTCGGGACATCCTGAATTAGACCAGCAATTTGGCCTCCATTGATAAATCCTTCATCAAATTTCCCCAACACAGCAGCATTTACATGGTGTGTTTCAGAGGTTAAACGAGCATATTCATCAACGGTAAATCCCTTTCCTTCTCTCTCTATTACATCTTCAAGATAGGGAGTTGGTAGCACTCGTCTTATTTTATTGACGGATCTTCCTACAATCATCGTACCATGGTCCGAGCTTTGTAGTACCGAGTTAATGTAATTTTGATGCATAGTAGACTCTTTTGTTGCAATAAAGCGCGTACCCATTTGCACACCACTCGCACCTAACATGATCGCTGCCGCAAGACCTCTACCATCTCCAATTCCGCCAGCCGCAACAACTGGAAGAGATGAAGCTTGAGCAAGCTGAGGAATAAGCGCAAACGTAGTCGTCTCTAAATGCGAGTTAATCCCTGCTGCCTCATAGCCTTCGCCAACAAGAATATCGACACCCGCCGCTTCAGCTTTTTTGGCGTGCTTTACTGATGCAACCACACTTAAAATAGAAACTCCATGTTCTTTTAATAGAGGGATTAGCGGAACAGGGTTCCCCGCTGACAAGGATACAACTGATACTTTATGTTTCAGGATAAGCCCCACAATTTCCTTTACATGGGGGGTAACACTGATGGCTATATTCACCCCAAATGGTTCAGTTGTGAGCCTTTTTGTATCTAAAATCATTTTTTCCACTCTCTCGGGAGTCATCGTACCAGCACCGATCATCCCTAATCCCCCTGAATTTGATACAGCGGCTGCAAGAGATGCATTTGAACTGTTGCCCATCCCACCTTGAATAATCGGATATTTGATCCCAAGCGTTTCTGTTAACTTATTCATTTAGTTCACCCCAAAATTAATTGATCATAAATGGATGATCAAGCGCATCATACGCAGCATTCTTTTTCGTCATTTCATTTCCTTGACGAAACACAGTCTCGAAAAAACGTAGGGCAGGTTCAGCCAACTCTCGATAATATTCACTGAACAAAGAAGCCGCATGACCACCAAGCCAATTCTCAGGTAGTAACTCTTCAGGAAGCCCCGGATCTACGAACAAGAATTTACGGTATTCATGCACAAGCCTCGTGCGTTCTACAAAACACTCTGCATCAGACATCGCACCTTTTTGAATTTCCCTTTTATCAATGATGTATTTTTGACTATATTCTGTGATAAAAAACTTATATTTTTCGTTGATAGCATCTAAGTTCCAGCTCTTATCAACCAGACGCTTGCTATTGTGTGGACTTTCATACGTAGCCACAAAAAAATCAACATAATCTTTAATGTCATATTTCTCAATTAAATCATCCACTTGTTTCTCCAACTTGTTTGGTGAAATCCAGCAGCTATTTGACATCGAACCGAATCCACTCCATAAAAGCTCTTTTCGTAGCTCATCACGAATGCTACGAATTTCTTCAGGGATCGTGTACATTAACATTCTCCATTTGCCATCCCACTGTTCTGGTTTCAACTTAAAAATACGGTTTGCAGCTTCTTCCATTCGCTTATCGCCACGGTTAGTCAGTGAATAAAAGCTCTTATTGCCTTTTTTCTCAGCTTGTACCCATCCTTGCTTGTTCATTCGTGAAATGGCCGCACGCACAGCTTGATCATTATGTCCAAATTCATTCAATAAACGAATTAGACTTCCAATCCAAATTTCATTGCCATAATGGCGTATGTAGTCCCCATAAAGGGTGAAAATCATTGACCTTGTATTCATAAATGCTCATCCTCTACTTTTTTCATGACATAGTCAGCCACTGTCTTTTTCTATTCTATCAATTTACCATAGTGACGTCTTGTCTTATCATAGCATTTTTAAAGGGAGCATCTTGTTACTAATTCTATAGCAGCATCTAATCAGTATTTTCCACAATGGTTGAAATTCCTTGCCCAACTCCAATACACATCGTAGCAAGTCCGTATCTGCTATTCGTCTTTTTCATTTCATGAATAAGAGTTGTTAAAATGCGTGCACCACTTGCTCCTAATGGGTGGCCAAACGCAATGGCACCTCCGTTAACATTCACACGTTCATGAGGAATTGATAGTTGATTTATACATGCTAATGATTGTGCAGCAAATGCTTCATTTAACTCAATCAAATGGATATCATCCATGTTTAAATTTGCACGCTTCAAAGCTTTTTGAGTTGAATAGACTGGCCCAATCCCCATGATGGAAGGCTCGACACCAGCTGTGGCTGACGTTACATAGCGAACAAGCGGCTTTAAACCAAGTTCATCTGCTTTTTCACGCGACATTAAAAGTAACGCAGATGCTCCATCATTTATTCCTGATGCATTTCCTGCTGTTACCGTCCCCTTCTCAAATAAAGGTTTAAGCATTTGAAGTTTTCCCAGAGTTGAATCTTTTCTTGGATGTTCATCGACCGTCACAGTGATGTCATTTCCTTTACGATCTTTATATATGACTGGAACGATTTCTTCTTTAAATCGTTCTTGTTCCATCGCTTGCTGTGCTTTCATTTGGCTATCGTATGCGAATTGATCTTGTGCTTCTCTAGAAATGTCATATTTGTTTGCCACATTTTCAGCGGTCTCTGGCATGCTATCCGTACCGTATTGTTCTTTTATTTTCTGATTGATAAATCGCCAACCAATTGTCGTATCAAGCAGTTCCATCTTTCCTCTTGGATAATCTTGTTCTGGTTTTTTCATGACAAGTGGAGCCCGCGTCATACTTTCTGTTCCACCTGCTAAGAAAATGTCGCCTTCACCTGCCATAATCGCACGTGCGGCATAATTTACCGCATCAATCCCCGACCCACACAACCGGTTAAGCGTCGTTCCCGCTACCTCGATCGGAAGCCCAGCAAGTAACCCAGACATTCGTGCGACATTTCGATTATCTTCACCCGCACCATTGGCATTGCCAAATACGACCTCTTCAATTTGGGAAGGGTCGAGTCCAGGATTTCGTTCTAATAGTGCTTTTAACACAACTGCACCAAGATCATCAGGTCGCACAGACTTAAGTGCTCCTTTAAATTTCCCTATGGGTGTCCGCACTGCGTCTACAATTACGACTTCTTTCACTTAACGTTCACTCCTAATTGGTCGCTGTAATCATAAACACCTTGACCAGATTTCCGTCCAAGCCTACCCGCATTCACGTATTTTTCAAGCAAAGGTGCAGGACGATATTTTTCACCTAATTTTTCATGTAAATACTTCAAGTTATTTAATCTAGTATCTAATCCCACCAAATCGCCCAGTTCAAACGGCCCCATCGGATAGTTCAATCCTAGTTTAATTGCTCTATCAATTTCTTCTGGTGTACCCAATCCTTCTTGCAGCATATAAAATGCTTCATTGCCAACTAAAGCAGAAATTCGACTCGTTACAAAACCAGGAAACTCATTTATCACCACAGTTTCTTTGCCAAACGCATGAGTAAGCTCTATTGTTGCTTCAACTGTTTCGTCATTGGTTTCAAGTCCACGAACGATTTCAACTAACGGCATTTTATGTACTGGATTAAAAAAGTGCATCGCTATGACTTTTTCAGGACGACGTGTAAAAGATCCAATCTCTGTTGGGCTCATTGTCGAAGTATTCGTTGCAAATAAAGCATGAGCCGGTGCGAACTCATCCATTTTCTTAAAGACCGCTCGTTTTATATCCATTTTTTCTGGAACTGCTTCGATAATAAAGTCAGCTTGTTCGAATGCTTCATCTAGATTCGTCGTGTAGTGAAAATTTCCCGGGTAATTGTCATATTGTGCTCTTGAAAGCTTGCCACGATCTCTTCCCTTTTTAAATAGTGATTCAATGTTTGTTTTTGCAAGGTTAAGCTGGTTTTCATTTATATCAACAAGTGTTACAAAAAAGCCTGCAACTGCCCCAACATAGGCAATCCCTCTGCCCATCACGCCAGAACCAATAACGACAATGTTCTTCATGTGTATCTCTCCAATCTTCTTCACGTTAGAAAGTAGGAAAGGATCCGTTACACCATAGGAAGGATTTAAGTCACCGAACGAACTTTTTCCTTTTATATGATAAATTAGGATCCCTCACCTACTAATTCATTATGATAGTTAAACGCCTAGTGGATTTAACGGACGTCCACCATAGTAGGATACAATGCTTTTTGTTTCACAATATAAATCTAATGTCTCAACACATAACTCTCGACCAAAGCCAGATTGTTTATAACCACCAAAAGGTGTACCGGGGAAAGCAGAGAATGGGCAATTAACCATTACGATCCCCGCTTGAATTTGCTTAGAAACTCGTGTAGCACGCGCATGATCTTTTGTCCAAATCGCAGAACCAAGTCCATAATCACTATCATTCGCTAGCTTGACAGCTTCTTTTTCATCGCTAAATTTCATCACGACAACAACTGGACCAAAAATTTCTTCTTGAACAGCTTTCATGTCATGTGTCGTATTCGAGATAATCGTTGGTTCATACCAAAAACCATTTTCATAGCCTTCGATTTTAGCCACATTACCACCTGTCTCGATTGTTGCACCTGCTTCTTTAGCAGATTTCACATAGCTATCAATCACATCCAACTGGTCTTGGTTAATGATTGCTCCAACATGTGTATCTTTTTCGAATGGGTTGCCAAGGTTCAATTTCGTCGTTTTCTCAATGAATTTTTCCATAAACTCATCGTAAATATTTTCATGAACATATAAACGTGAGCGTGCTTCACACGATTGTCCAGAGTTATAGAAAATACCAAACAATGAACCATCTACTGCAGCTTCGATGTCAGCATCATCAAACACTAGACTTGGTGACTTACCACCTAGCTCAAGAGTCACGCGTTTTAAGGTACTTGATGCACGTTCCATAATGCTTTTCCCGATAGGAGTTGATCCAGTAAATGCCACTTTATCTACGTTTTCATGCTCAACTAAATAGTTTCCAATTTCAGAACCCGCTCCAGGTACAATATTAACAACTCCATTTGGGACACCCGCTTCAATACAAATTTCCCCAAGAACAATCGCTGTAAGTGGCGTTAACGACGCAGGCTTAACTACAATTGAACAACCCACGGCGATGGCGGGTGCTACTTTCCATGCAGCCATCATAAGTGGATAATTCCACGGAATAATTTGCGCACATACGCCTACTGGTTCAGACTCGGTATGGTTTTGGAATGCACCCGGCAGTGAGTTAACACTTCCACGATGACTAACAATTGCCCCTGCGTAAAACTCAAAATCTTCAATCGCTTGCATCACTTGACCTTGTGCTGCAGCAAGTGATTTCCCTGTGTCTAAAACCTCAAGTTCAACAAGCTCATTAAATCGTGAGCGCATAATTCCAGCGATTTTATTAAGCGTTCTTGAACGTTTATTGACCGGAAAATGACGCCATTTACCATGATCAAACGCATGTCTTGCTGCTTCAACTGCCTTTTCAGCATCCTCTTTTGACGCTCTAGCTACTCTTGCTACTTCTTCACCTGTAGCCGGGTTCACTGTAACAAATGATTCTCCATCTGTACTATCCATTCGCTGCCCATTGATTATTAACTGATAGCTTTCACGTTTTACATCAAGCTGTGCTAGTTTTTCTTCTTTTACGATTGACATGATTTCATCCCCTATTCCTTTTGTTGTTAGTTTTTACTTCCCTGCAAAATCAGGTGATCTCTTTTCCATAAAAGCGTGAACTCCCTCTTGGTGATCGCTCGTTAATCCAGCCATCCGTTGTCCATACGCTTCCTTTTCTAAAAACAATTCCAGCGGCATATCCCAACTCGCTTGGAGCTGTTGTTTAATTAACCCAATCGCCCGTGTTGGCATGTTGGCTAGGCGTTCAGCAAAGCTGGAAACCCCTTCCATCCAATTCTCTCCATCAATCACTTTCGTTACGAGTCCAATTTCCTTCGCTTCTTCAGCAGTTACTTTTTCTCCCAAAACCGCTAGTTCAAGTGCTTTCGCGTGCCCAATGAGTTTTGGTAAATAATATAAATTCCCTGAGTCCGGAATCAAACCAACATGAATGAATGCCTGAACGAGTTTTGCTTGTTCATGCATGAGTCGAAAATCACAAGCTAACGCTAAACTGAAACCTGATCCTGCAGCTATACCGTTTATTGCAGCTATTACAGGCTTATCGATTTTCGCTAATTGAATCAACACAGGTGTATATCGCTTCCGTATGACATGACCGTGATCTAGTCCTTCTGTTACTCCATCAAGATCTTCTCCCGACGAAAACGCACGACCTTCACCTGTGATCACTAGACATCGTACGTTTTCATTGCGTTCAACATCTTTTAGTGCTGTTAGCATTTCGCTATGCATCTCTTCTGTGAATGCATTTAACTTATCCGAGCGATAGAGTGTCAGCCAAGCCACTCTATCGTGTACTTCATACTTAATCGTTTTAAACAATATGTATCCTCCCTTCTACTGCCCTTTAAAATGAGGCTTTCTTTTTTCTTTGAATGCGTTCATGCCTTCTTTTTGATCCTCGGATGAAAATAGCAAAGAGAAGTTTTTGCGTTCAAACTGCATTGCTTCATATATAGATGTATCCTCTGCTTTGTGCACAGATTCTTTAATAAACCTGATTGATAGAGATGGTTTGTTAGCGATTATTGAAGCGAATTTCTCGGTTTCTTCCAACAAAAGATCACTAGGCACGAGCTTTGAAACAACCCCAGAGTCCAATGCTTCTTTAGCTGTAAATCGTTCTCCAGTCAAAAGCCATCTCATTGCTGTCGCCCGACCAACAAGTTTTGTTAGTCGCACCGTTCCTCCAGCTCCTGGCATGACACCTAGATCTACTTCTGGAAAACCGAACTCCGCATCCTCTGAAGCTAGCAAAATATCACAGCACAGGGCAAGCTCAAATCCACCGCCTAACGCAAACCCTTGAACCGCTCCTATGATGGGCTTTTTAACCCAAGCTAAGCGATCCCATTCAACAAACTGATTTAACAGTTCAAGATCAATTGAATCATCGTTCATCATTTCATCAATATCAGCACCTGCAGCAAATGCACGACCATTGCCATGTAAGACAATTACTTTCACGTTGTCGTCCCGATCAAATTCTTCCATTTCTCGAACGATGGAAGACAACATTTGCCGGTTGATCGCATTCAACACTTTGGGTCTGTTAAGTGTAATAAAACCTACTTGACCTTCCACCCTCGTTTCAATCGATCGACTTTCATTCTCCATCCAATTCTTCGCCGATCATTAACGTGACAAGGTCACCAGCAAATGACATTAAGTCTTTGCCAGACGCTCTACCTTCATCTGATTTCATCGCTTCTTTAAGCGCTTCATGACTCTCATAAACCATCTCACACATCAAATAGTATTTTCCTTCTCCACCCATTGGACTTCCGACTACTTTTGTTACGACCATTTTTTGCAGTCCAGGAATTTTTGCCGTAATCGGAGCATGTGTGCCGAAGTAGTGGTCATCAAACTTTTCTTTGTTTTCTGGGTGTTTGTACAATGCGATCAATTTTACCAATCTAAACATCTCCCTTTATAGAAAAATAGTTTTTACATCATCGTTGATACTGGCTTCATTGCTTCAAATGGATTTTTACACGATTTGCAATACAAAATACTTCGACACGCTGTTGGTCCAAAAATATTGTCCATTGCCGTATAAGTTGAATCACAATACGGGCATTGAACGTGCCACTCGCCACTCATACTAAAATGCTTTGGTGGTGGTGAAATACCAAACTCCTTTAAGCGTTCTCTTCCAACTTCTGTCACTCGTTCTGAGGTCCAAGGTGGATCATTAATGAATGAAACCATTGTTTGATCAATCCACACTAATTGAGAAACCGCTTTCAAAACATTTGATTTAATAATATCTAAAGCTGGGCAGCCCATAAAGGTTGGCAACATATAGATCGTGAGTTCTTGTGCATTTCTTTCTACTCGGTCCACCATACCAAGTTCAATTATGCTAATGGAATCAATTTCAGGATCTTTCACAGATTGCAATGCATTTGTTAATTGAATTTTTTGCTCTGAGGTGAAATCATCAGACCATTTCATTTTTCACTCACCCCTTTTCAAAAGAATACCCCTACCAGACCGCGACAGGATTTGAATCATACACTTCACTTAACGTCTTTAAAGCATCTTGTAAATCTTCTGTATGCTCTCCTTGACGTCCTTTGCCACTTCTTTGTCCTAGTTCTGAGTTGTAGAGAAGACCAAGTGACTCAAACACAGGTGTCATTTTTTCCTGAAAACGTTTCTTTAAATGTTCTTCTTTTTCAATTAAACCAAGTTTAGTCATGTCTTCACCTAAAGGACCAAGTGATAGCACATCACCAAAATCAGCACGTACAACTTCAATGGCTGCTTCCATACGTTCTGTTGCTTCACCACCTGCTTCAATGAGCTGTTTGAACCACACGTTCCAGTGCATTAAGTGATAATAAAGCTCCATACTCACTTTTACCGCTACATCCGCCAGTGGTTTGTAGGAAGAAGACTTCAAGGAATCTATCTTGATCTTTTTCGCTTGTGAATAGTAATAATGACGCACAACGGCCAATGCCCAGTCATATCTTGGTTCTTTTAAATAATGTCCAGGACCATTTACACGCTCTAAAATGATGGCATTTTTCCGCTTTGACGCTTCTCGTGCATGCGCTAAATCATCCATTTGTCCTTCGCCAAGTTCTTCTAAGAGGTGATAATACATTGTTGCATGCCCCATCGTATCTTGATTGATTGAAGAATAGGCAACATCTTCTTCAATATGAGGTGCCAAACCGAGCCATTCAGATCCTCGGTACGCTAAGATGAAATCATCATCCGCTAATTGATATAGTAATTCTATAAGCGCTTGGTTCGATGCCTCTTTCGTTTGGTCCGTCATGTTTTAATCTTCCCTCCCCAAGAGAGGATTTCTTTTTCATCTAACATTTCTTGCTCGTAATGACGCCACTTTTTCTTGAGATAGCCATAACCTTTCGTGTTTCGATAGTCTTTGTTTTGAAGGCGGGACAGTGACGCCCTCTCATCAGGTGACATTTTTCGGATATTCGATCGCTTCACAATCCAAATATCCACTACAGGCTCTCTTCTCATAAAGTTCTCTTGTGCTAAAACGAGTGCAAGTTCTTCATTTGGAGCAAGCAAGCTGAATTGATACTGCATGGTAGCGGTATGTGTACGTTTGCTAAACACTTCATACTCTTGATAAAATTCATGTCTTTTTAAGCTCAAAAACGACTTCCCCCCTTCTAAACGACTTCACTCTTTGGACTTAGTGCTTCTCTTACCCATGCATTATTTTCATAAGACAGCTCACGAAGTCGCAAGCGATCTTTCGATTTTGGTCCTCTGTTTTGAACAATTTCTTTGAATTTAGACCAATCGGGTTGCTGGTAAATCCACTCTTCCTTCCCTTGATCGTAATGCATCGTAGGGTCGGGAATCGTTAAGCCAAGTGACAGTATTCTAGGAACGTATTTCGTGAAAAAGTCTTGGCGAAGTTCTTCATTGGATTTTGAACGAATACCGTACTTGGCTGTAATATCTTGCTTAGATGATCCTGTAGCTTTTGCATCTCCTGGTCCAAAAAACATAAGGAGCGATTCCCACCAACGGTCAATCGCATCTTGAATCATGGTCTGTTGTTCATCTGTTCCTTCTGCAAGGGCCATAATAATTGCTTCGCCGTGCTGTGCGTGAAACACTTCCTCTGCACAAATCCGCTTAAGTGCTCGCGCATATGGTCCGTAAGAAGCACTCAACATATTTGTCTGTGTAATAATTGCAGCACCATCAACGAGCCAACCAATTAACCCTGCATCTCCCCATGTAGGCGCTTCCATATGAAATACATTATGAAACTTTAAATCTCCTGTAAAAAGATCATTCATAAGATCTTCACGGGTACGCCCAAGTGGCTTGATTAAATCTTCTGTTACACGAAGGAGCAATTGACCATGACCCATTTCATCCTGTACTTTCGCCATAATCCCAAGCTTTCTTTTTAAAGATGGCGCTTTTGGTACCCATTCTTTCTCAGGTAATGCACCCATTATTTCGCTGATTCCATGCATCGAAATTAGCTTTATCAGCACTTTTCGATATTCATCCGGCATCCAGTCATCCGCTTCGATCTTTTCCCCCGCCTCAATGCGAGCCAAAAACTGTTCATATTTTTCTTCTGTTAGCATCGTTTCGTTCACCATATATTCCACCACCTTATATAACGTTTATTTAACGTAATTATATATTAATGTTACATAAAGTTCAACGGAATGTTCTGAATTTTTCACGTATAACTGTTTAGCACCCGTTGATCAATGACGCGAACTGCTTTTCCTTCTGATCGCGGAATTGTATTTGGTGCACAAACCGTAACGTCCATTGAAACCATTAAATGATTTTTAAGCCGTCGTGTAATGTCAGTAGAAATCTTCCGTACGGTTGCATGCTGAACTGAAAAACTAGCTTCTTTATAAACTTTTTCAGTAAGCTCAACGTGAAGCGATACCCTATCCATCGTACCTGTTGTGTTAACATACAGCTGATAGTGTGGCACTACTTCTTTGGAATAAAGCAATTGATGTTCGATTTCTGAAGGGTAGACATTTACTCCTCGAACAATGATCATATCGTCAATCCGCCCTTTAATTCGTGACATTCTCGTGGTTGTTCTACCACACACACATTTTTCTCTCGATAGCGAAGCGATATCACCTGTGCGATAACGGATAACCGGAAACGCTTCTTTTGTTAAACTTGTGAATACAAGTTCACCTTCTTGACCATCTTCCACTTGTTGTAGCGTTATGGGATCGATTACCTCAACATAAAAATGATCTTCCGCCACATGAAGTCCATTTTGACCTTCATGACATTCCATCGCAACACCTGGCCCCATGACTTCACTTAGTCCATAAATATCACACGCTTTGATCCCGAGCTTTTCTTCAAGCACACTTCTCATTTTTTCAGACCAAGGCTCTGCTCCTAAAATGCCTACCCGTAAAGAATTTTCAAAAGGAGAAATGCCTTGCTTTTCCATCTTTTCAGCAATATGCAGTGTATAAGACGGGGTGCCACAAATGACGCTAGGTTTAAAGTCTTGAATCAATTGAATTTGCTTGTCCGTATTCCCACCTGATACAGGAACGGTCGCCATGCCTAGCATTTCACTACCATAATGGAGTCCAAGACCACCCGTAAATAGACCATAGCCATACGCGTTATGTAACACTTCACCCTTTTTTGCGCCAGCCATCATGATGGCACGAGCAACAAGTTCACTCCACACATAGATATCACTTTTCGTGTAACCTACAACTGTCGGCTTGCCACTCGTACCTGAAGAAGCGTGGATCCGTATAATTTCACTTTGGTCAACAGCAAACATTCCAAATGGATAATTGTCACGTAAATCTTGTTTTGTTGTAAACGGAAGCTGTTGAATCTGTTCTAGGTGGCTTAGTTGAGAAAGTTCGAGTCCTGCCTCATTAAAGCGATGCTTATAAAAAGGAACGGTCTCGTAAACTCCCTCTATCGTTTTTTTCAGTCTCGTTAACTGTAGCTCTTTCATCTTCTCTCGATAAAACGTTTCTTCTTTGCGTAAGATCATTCCCACACCTCTTCGCATAACGACATTTTTACGTTTAAAATATATTTGTGATACCGTACCATGAAAATACCTTTAATTATCAGAAAAGTCAATGTTTTTTATTAATTGTCCTAAAAAAGCATGAAAAAGCCCCCACTTATCATAAGGGAAAGGGCTTTTAGTCATGATGTTGTGCTAAACAAAAAAATCACACAGATTTTCACACTCTCTGTCATACCTATAATAATGAACCTTTCGAAAGGAGTGTTTAGGATGCGAAGAAAACACTCATTACAAATACCTCTTCTGATCACCATATTCTTAGCAATTACTCTTTTACTTCTTCTCCTTTTACCTTCAAATGCAGATAAAGCGAGTGCGACAGTCGATGAATTTTATCAACTTGAACAACAAGCTAATTATTCAGCAGCATGGGAATTATTCCACCAAGAGATGCAAGAGCGTTTTTCCAAAGATAACTATATTATCGATCGAACAGATTTAGTCGTGAACCAGTTTGGAACAGACACCTTTACCTACTCGCTCAGTAAACCTGAAAAAGTGGAGAATTGGAAAATGACAGCTGATTCTAAACCACTAACTGCCTATAAAATCATAGCCACACTCACTCTCGTCGGCAAATATGGACATTTTGATTATGTTCAATATATCTATGTCACAAAAGTCGATAAAGAGTGGAAAATTCTATGGGATTACAAAAATTTAATGGCAAGTAGGCTCACCTCATTCGTAACCCTTTTGGTGAGGTGAGCTGTTATTTATAGCTCATTGTCTAATTCTGTGTTATCACGTTACAATAGATAAAAGATAATAGATAAATCATAATCAATGGATGATATGCTCACGAGGAGGTTTCAAATGTCGATCAACAAAGGCCAATTTCAAGACCCCACCACTGCTAGTGAAAAAGGAATTCACACTGACTTTGCTAAAAGTATGACATATGGTGAGTATTTAAACCTAGATGAGTTATTGTCTGCTCAGAATTGTTTATCAGACCATCACGATGAAATGCTTTTTATCGTGATTCACCAAGTGAGTGAGCTGTGGATGAAGCTTATTTTACACGAAACGAATTCAGCAATAAAAGCAATACAAGACGGACAACTTGCTACTTCTTTTAAACGATTGGCTCGTGTATCAAAAATTCAATCCCAAATTATCCAAGCCTGGGATGTGCTTTCAACATTAACTCCAGCAGAATATATGGAGTTTCGCGATTCACTTGGTCAAGCATCGGGGTTTCAATCGTATCAGTATCGCATGATTGAATTCACCCTTGGCTACAAAACAAGCCATGTGTTAAAAATTTACGAGAAAGACCCTGTATTACATAGCACCCTAACAAAAGCTTTCCATGCCCCTAGTTTGTATGATGTGGCCATTCAATCGCTCTCCAAATCTGGGTTAGAAATTAATTCGGATCTACTTGATCGCGATTTTTCTGAGCCTTATGAAGCGGATGAAAGCGTAAAACAAGCATGGTTAACTGTGTACCGTGATGTTGATCAATATTGGGATTTATATCAGCTTGGAGAAAAACTAGTAGACATTGAGGACTGGTTGCAACAATGGCGATTCCGTCACATGAAAACGGTTGAACGCATCATTGGCTTTAAAGTTGGGACAGGTGGATCATCTGGTGTAACTTATTTAAAAAAAGTATTAGATCAACGCTTCTTTCCTGAATTATGGGATTTAAGAACCGAAATTTAATTTAAATGAACAACGAATAAAGTGCACCGATAAGTTGTGCACTTTTTTGTATCACGACTCCTAAGCCTATTCTTATGGGCGCTTACGCCTCCTCGTTCACATCACAATTTTTTCACCGTAAGTGACGATGAATCAAAACGTTAACAATCTGAATCACAAGAACGTTTAGCAACACATATTAACTTTTTAGCTACGATGAAAGCCAATACACCTAATATTAGTATAGCTATAACACCTATTATTAGTGCAATGATTACACTCATTGCAGCTTCAGGATTACGACCAATAGCTTCTACGGCTGCTGCTGTCATCGTACCTAAGCCTAGACCAAGACCAATATAAGCTAACATAGCAAGCCCTGCACTAATGCAACATAAACCACAGGAGATTTTCTTTAAAGTGCTCATGCTTTTACTCCTTTCCCGCCATATTCATATAGTTTATGAGTGTGTAATCGGTCTGGTGTACCTATTTCAAAAAATTAAAGGGTATCTCTAAATCTTGAGATTTACTGATATGATTAATCTAATAGAGGTTTGACCGTTATAGAAAATCAAAATTTATTCAATTAGAAGCACACTGCCTGATATTTTTCTCTAAAGAAAATACTTGTAATGGATTATTCCAATTAAATAACGTTCGAGGGAAGGCATTTATCAGTTTCTTAAACGGAGCAAGTTTGAGGAACAATACTTACTATTCAATTCAAAAAAGCTAGAGCTCGAACTGAACGCTAACTTTTTTGTGAGGGTGTTTAAAGCAACTTTAGTTCATTTATAATCTCAACTTCCCCCTGAAATCACTTCTGTCATAAATATCATTTTCCCACCAAATAATTTATTCTAACTTAACAACGAATAAAGTGCACAAATTTTGGAAACAATTCTAAACAATTGGATGAAAAGTTGTGCACTTTTTTGTTTTCAAATTAAAGCAACGAGCCTGTGGGTATTCCTGTAGTTAGTTAATCTACCTGCCTGTACTATATCCATCAAAGATGAATATAATGTGAAGTCAACATTAATTGGAGGTGAATTGAGTGACCAAAAAAACGGATGAATATTCTACAAAATCTTACGTCCCTTATCATAGTCCCTTTGACCCATGCCCACCTCTTCAAAGAAAATACTATAGTACACCACCGAATCTATATATTGGATTTCAGCCGCGAAATCTTCAGCAATTTTCACCAATTGAAGCACTAAAAAAAGGGACACTGTGGACACCTTTTTATGATTATTATGAAAATCCGTATAAAAAGTAAAGGAGGTTAAAAAATGAATAAGCCTCTGCCTAAAGAGTACTATACACAATTAGAGGAAATCCAAGCCATCGATTTTACTCTCTATGAGCTTGCATTGTATTTAGACACACACCCTTCAGATTCTCAAGCAATTCAACAATATAACCAATGCGCGGTTTACTGTAAACAATTAAAAGCACAATTCGAATCAACCTTTGGTCCTTTACAGTTCGGAAGTCCGAATACAAATCAACAGGAATGGACTTGGAATAGCGGACCATGGCCTTGGCAAATATAAGAAAGAATCATGAGGTGAACGAACAATGTGGGCTTATGAAAAAAAGCTGATGTATCCTGTAAAAGTAAGTACATGTAATCCAACCCTGGCTAAATACTTAACGGAACAATACGGAGGAGCAGATGGAGAACTAGCAGCAGCCCTCCGCTACTTAAATCAACGTTACACAATCCCAGATAAAGTAATTGGGCTGTTAACAGATATAGGGACCGAGGAGTTTGCTCATTTAGAAATGATTGCCACGATGATCTATAAATTAACGAAGGATGCAACACCAACGCAACTGAAAGATGCTGGCCTTGCAGAACACTATGTTAGTCATGATAGTGCTTTGTTTTACAGCAATGCTGCCGGCGTTCCTTTTACTGCTAGCTACATACAAGCAAAAGGTGATCCAATCGCGGATTTATATGAGGATATCGCAGCTGAAGAAAAAGCACGAGCAACATATCAATGGATTATTGACCAATCAGATGATCCAGATCTTAATGACGGTCTACGTTTCTTAAGAGAAAGAGAGATCATTCATTCACAGCGTTTTAGAGAAGCCGTAGAAATACTTATTGAAGAGAGAGATCGTAAAAAGGTCTTTTAAATAAAGAAGCAAGTCGACATATTTATGTGTTGATTTGCTTCTTTACGTTCATTGTAAAACGAAAGTTCCTTTTCTTGTCCAATTCAACTTCAACGTAACCTCTTTGTTTGCCATTCTTTAACACTCCTATTCATAGTCTTTTGGCATAAAAATAAAAGGGAACCAATAAAGCTCCCTTTTTTATCTCACTCAATAGTCCTAGTGAGGTTATGTCTTCACAACCACTATGTAATTAACATAAGCACCACGTTAGTCCATTAACTTCAACAAAAAATGCTTTATACTTTTTTCGATTAGCATTACCCTAAAGTCCAAAAAGAAAAGCGATCCTTATTAAAGAATCGCTCCTCAATTGTTAATCTAACGTTTGTGATTTTTTAAATGTAGAAATAACAGAGGTTCACAAATGAACTATTAACTAAATATTTTTACTTTATTACAACATATATTTGCTTTGCTGAAGAAGTTTAGATTCTCCTGTACGTTGCCATTCTTCAACTGTTTCGTATACTCTTTCAGGAGAATACCCTTTCCCTACAAGAACTCCCATTAGAATAAATTCTTGAAGAATGTGTGTGGAATTTATTCCCCTTTTAACATCCGTAATCCTTCTTTTACCAAAATTCCGTGTACTGTATCATTCATCTGGTATTTTACCGAAAATTTACATAGTCATGATTATAGCCTTCTTCTGAAGCTAAAGCATCTGCTTTGGTAACATTGACAGTCCCAAATGGATGGTTAGGAGGAGCATATATCGAGTAAAGTTTTAGTGGGATATTCCCTGTATTTGTTAGATTATGCCATGTTCCAGCTGGTATAAATATTGCAGAATCATCATACACAATTCTTTCAAAGTTTAAATTATTTTTACTTTTGCCCATTTGAACAATCCCTTGTCCTTGTTCAATACGTAAGAATTGATCAACGTCAGGATGCATTTCCAAGCCAATATCATCGCAAACATCGATACTCATTAATGTAGCTTGTAAATGTGTTCCTGTCCATATAGCAGTGCGATACGTATTGTTTTGCTTTGTTGCTTCATTGATATTAACGACAAATGGTTTTGTTCCATAATCTTTTAACAAAATACTTCCATCACCGTTGGAAGAGGGAAGAGAATAACATATGCTTTCATGAGGAAAAGTCCCGTAACTAGGATGTCTGCAATAGCTATACCTTGGAGCATTACCATAATAAGGATATTGATATGGATACATATAAGGATAATTATACATTTTCACCTTATTCCCTTCACGTTTATAAAATTATCCTATGCAATTGTTAAAGTAATGTACGTACTGAAGAAAAAGCACGCGCAACGTATCAATGGATTATTGACCAATCAGACGATCCCAGATCTTAATGACGGCCTGCGCTTCTTAAGAGAAAGAGAACTCATTCACAGCGATTTAGAGAAGCCGTGGAATTACTTATTGAAGAGAGAGATCGTAAAAAGGTCTTTTAAATAAAGGAGCAAGTCGACAAATTTATGTTGATTTGCTTCTTTATTTTGTTCCTAAACTAAAAAATCAGCCCCTATGAAGGAACTGATTTTATCGTTTGAAATATTATAAGCCACATTTGCCGTATGATTTAAGAAAGTTTTAAACCACCACTTTTCAAAGTGGGTGTTTGCAAAAATGTTCATGTATGTCCTCCTAGTCATATAGACGGAGACTTGACAATTCCATTTTTATGTTAAACTCCCTGTTACAGTATAAAGGTTAAAACTTAATTAGTTAGTACGAACAACGCAGCTTGTTTTACAATCATACCTCATCTATTTATTGAAATCAATAGTCATTTTCCCTAAATAAGTGACCAATTTTCCATCACGATTAGATGCTAAGGATCGGAAAGTCTCTTCAGTTTCTATTTATAAAAAACTTTGTCTACATTATATTTAGCTCGCAGCTCATTGATAATGTACGTTTCATAAATTTCACGGTGAGTTGGATCATCGACTATGCTTACATCAATGCGATACACTTCATCACGGTGATTTTTAACTGGTGACACGGTATCTTCAAAATGTTTTTTTACACGTTGTCTAAGCTTACGTGCCTTTCCGACAAATAGTAATTCATCATTCACGTTATAAAACGTAAAAATGCCACCTTTATCACGTGGAATTTGGTGGAAATCAATAAATCCGTGAATAGACTTTATTTCAGGTTCATTCGCATTCGATGTTTGCTTTCGTTCGGTAATACTTATATCCGCGTTTGGTATTTCAATGTTAATCATTTCATCACGTCCTCACATTGTATAAGGATTAATATTACCATATCTATATACTAAAATCCATGATTGCTTTATCGTAAACCTAGGTGATTCTCCTCTTCTCAAGCATTTTTCAGTTCATTTACAAAAGGAAGCTGATCACCTATCAGCTTCCTTTTGTTTGTCTATAGCTGCCGGATTTTTTGCTGCATTTCACTTAATTGCTTTTGCTCATCTATTGTAGAATTTGCAAAAGCGGATGACAGGCTGTTTTTTGCTCTTGCGACATCTTTTTCGTCTTTTGATGTGAGAGCTTGGTCTACAAACCCCCGTGCTTCTTGAAAGAGTTTATTTTTCACGTTAAAATCCTCCAAGCGTTGGATCAATGGATGATCCGTTCTCTCTGTCTGCCTTTTGTGTTTCAGCTTCGGCGTACGTCATATGGTATGGGAAGCGTTGATCATGCTGTGAAACAGAATCTTTGCCTTGTTTGACAAAACGTTTTGATTTGTTTCTTTTCCCCATTATGAATCCCCCCGAAGTTTTTGCTTATTAACACATCTCACTGTGTCGTTCTTATTATGGCTAAAAATGCGTTAGTCTATATGGGTAATAATTGGATCTTAGAGGAACTTATTTTGTGGAAAATTTTACATGTTTTGTGTCAAATGTAAGTGCACATGATAGTAGTGCAAGGAGCGAAAAAACTCCAGATGGGGTGAGGGCTTTGGACATGAATCGAACTGACCATTTTTAACGTCAATCATTATCATGAAAATGAGGTGTTTGTCGGAGATCAGCTACATGTCGTATAAACCATTCGAACACTTGCAAGAAAACGGTGCGTCAATGACGTACCGTTTTTTTAATTTCTTATATTGAACCAAATTCGCTCTTTTTCTCATTACACTTTTTACATGTATATGCCAAGGGTAAATGAGCATCATATTAGAGCAAGGAACGAAAAAACTCCAGATGGGGTGAAGGCTTTGGACATGAATCGAACTAACCATTTTTAACGTCAACCATTTTCATGAAAATGAGGTGTTTGTCAAAGTTCAATTACATGTCTAATAAACCATTCGAACACTTGCGAGAAAACGGTGCGTTAATGGCGCACCGTTTTTTAATTATTTCCTATGACTGGAACAAATTCTCATTTTTTTAGCGCACCCGCTACTTTATATAGATCAAGGTCGATCTTAGTTTCTTTCCCTAAAGCAATTTTCGCGAGTTCGGCTCCTAAAAAAGGTCCTACTGTTAAACCTGAAGCACCTAGTCCATTAGCAAATAATAGACCTTCAGTGTCTGGAACAAAACCAATTACAGGTAAGAATCCCGGGGTGAACGGTCTAAATCCAACCCTTGTTTCAACCATGGCCCCTTCTTCTAATCCAGGAGCAACCGTTAATGCTTTATCAAAAATTTCATGTAGTCCACCAACAGTGACACGTTGATCTAACCCTCTATCATTTTCGTGGGTAGCCCCCATCACAATCTTGCCCTTATCAAATGACAGAATGTACTGATCGTTTGGAGGCATAACGACTGGCCATGCGCTTGTTTCTGTTTCTTGCAATTTTAAATGAACAATTTGTGCTTTTTGAGATGTGACATTAAGCTCTATTCCAATTGATACTAGTAACTCATTTGCCCACGCACCTGCTGTTACGATCACTTGATCTGCAAAAAATTCACGATTATCAATTTTAACTCCAATAATCTTGTTTTTTTCAGTAAGAATCGTTGCATTACCATGAATACAAGTCGCTCCATGTTTAATTGCTGCACGGACCATTGATTGACGTAGTGCGCGTCCGTTGACTCGTGCCGCACCACTTATATGAACCGAGCTATATTCTTCAGAAAGTGGCGGGAACATTGCTTTCGTTTCAGCACAAGATAATCGTGTTATTTTACCGATTTCAGGAGCATCTCCGCGTCTTTTATAAGCCCGCTCCTCCATGCCATCTAGCTTGTTTTCATCCTTATGAACGCTGATCGCCCCTACTCTCTTATAACCTGTATCTGTTTCTCCATCTTCTTCTAGCATACCAATTAAATCACTGTAATATCGTGCACCCTCTTTTGCTAGATAATACCACGCTTGATTGCGTCGCTGAGACAACCATGGACACACAATCCCAGCTGCAGCATCTGTTGCCTGACCCGGATCTTGACGATCTACGAGCATCACTTGCGCTCCCGCTCGCGCAAGATGATAAGTAGTCGAAGCTCCAAGAATACCTCCCCCAACAACAATCGTTGATTTCATAAATAACACCTTTTCTATTTGCGTCTTTTATTGCCTAGTTTATTTTACAAAAGATTGTCTAGAGACTCAATTCGAATTAATTGAGATGTATATTTCGGTTTAAAAAAAGCCTCAGTCCTTTATGAAAAGTTACTGAGGCTTCGACTATGTGAGAAATTTGATCATAAGGTCTGGATTATTTTAGGGATCCGACATTTAGAATTTTCATCTCTACAGTTACATCGAATTGCGCTGTGGATACGATTTGTTCCGTTAGATCCTCTGTCCATTCACCATCATAATACATTCTAAATTTTTCACTGAACCCAACAGGATCAGCCCTTAAGTCACTTAATTCATTCAATAAATCGATTGTGTGGTTTTCCAGGTGTTCACCTATTTGTTTCTCAAGCTTGGCGAAATCCTCTCCGTTACTTAGATCTTTATCCCCAAGGTATTCCGTCAATGCTCCATTGAATTTAAGTTCAACAGTTAAGTGAGGGTCATTAATATTTTTATTGCCTTTAATTTTCGATTTACTTGTAATAAGATCTATCACTACTCTCTCTTCTTCAGAAGAGTTTTCGCTTAAGTTAAATGAGAACGGTGGGATCTCTCTAGTGCCTTGCAACGAATGAATTAACTTACCTTGTTCTAAATTAAATTTTTGTATCATCTCTTTACTATTACTATCGATTAAAGCCATACCCGCTACTTTCGGCAATGACTCTTCTTTTTCTAAATATGGAATTAAGGTGTCCAACACTGGATTTGTTTGAGCATACATAAACTCATGAATTGTGGTGAAGGGACCATACGTATTATTGATTTGCGGTCTCATTAAGGTAATTAGATAGCTAATTATACTTGGCTCTTCAGTATAATCAGCAGTCAAAACTTTTTCCGAGCTGCCTTTCACCACAACAATGCGTACATGGCCTCCAACAGTGGGATCCCGATAAAGATTTTCCAGGACAGACAACATCTTCCCACTCTCAGCAAATTTTTGGTCAAACATAATAACTTCTAATCCATTTAATTTAATTCTTTTGTCTGCTTGTGAAGAAATATCTATTATTCCCTCTTGCATCAATTTCGTTTCTGTTGAAAAGATTTGAGTATCCTTAGTATTTTCAGCCGTTGATTCGCCTGTTGGCACCGGAATGGCTACAGTCAGTTTCATGTTTTTTTCATCAATATAATCAATCCCCATCACACTCACCAGTGCTACGTGTTCAACCGAAGTATCTCGCGTTTCACCTGCACACCCTGTGATCATTAGCACACTAAAGGATAGTGTTAGCAAAAAGGAACGGTTCATTTGACACTCTCCCTTTTTCTAAACTTAATCAAATGAATGATGATTAACAAATTTGGCCATAAAATGATCCCATAGCCCACATAATTGATACTACTATGCCATATTTTTTCAAATGAATCAGAAAAAGGAATGGCTACAACTATGAACAGGATAATAGCAAGAATGTATAAGTGATACGTCTTATTGTTCGAACGTAATGAGTCCAGCCCTTTTTTCCCTGCCCATATATACACTGATGTAGTGGATAAAACGAGAAACACCCATAATGAAATCCCCATAACGTCTACTCGGTCAATAAATGACATCTCTACCGATTTTAACAACTTCAAAATCGGGTATAAAATGTTTGCCAACTGCCATTCTGAAAAAAACATCACAGCAACAAACGTAACCAAAAAGTAAATAATGCAACTTATCCATATCCCTATAGATACATGTTTGAACGCTTTTTGTTGATGGATAACGTAAGGATAATAAACTAAAATCAACTCATACCCAATCATCGTAACATAGCCATCTTTAAAGGCTTTTACAAACTCTTCAGATGTAAAAGTGTAGAAAGGAAGCATATGGCTAATTTCACCATCCACATATCCCCATTGCAAAAAATACATCATTGGAAGCGTTAAAAAAAACGTCATGATACAAAATCTTGCAATTGATTTTATTCCCCCATGAATAATATAAGTTAGAAGGAATAAAAAGAAAATAAGAGATCCTATAATCGTTTTGTCTGGTAGAGCAGAAACCTGTACAAGATCCAGATATCTTTCAATAAGTGATGCTCCAAAAGCAGTTGCGTACAAGACAAGTAATAAATTTACAAACCTACCCAACCATTTGCCTAATAACTTCTCGTTAATGGTATATATATTATGATTTTTGTACTGTTTGAGTAGCCAAATCATCGGGATAAGGGTAATATTTGCGACAATGCCAAATACCAATGGAAGCCACCACTGGCTAAATCCCATGGGGCTTATTAGGTAAGGCATTGATAACAAGCCCACCCCAACCAGGGAACTTTGTACGAGAAATACAACATGATAGCCATTCAGTTTTTTCACTTGATTAATGTGCACTACCTATCACTCCTCATCTAAAGGGCGAATTTTATTCTGATGGCTTCTAGACATACCCTTTTTAAATCTGAGTAACGAAATAGGGGCACGGACCACGTTGTCTAACAAGTCTGACCATGTTCTAGGTATACCGGGTGTCATATAAGGAGTACCTAGAGAAGTTAAATTTAAAAGATGAATAAAAAGTAAAGCAAACGCAGCCATTTGTCCATACATTCCAAACATACCAGCTGAAAGGATGAACACATACCGAATGAACCGGCTAGTATTACTTATTAAATAGTTTGGTGGTAAAAAGGAGAGCAGTGCTGATATCGCTACTAATACTACCAACACGTTGCTGATGAGACCCGCTTCAACAGCAGCAGTCCCGATAACAATTCCTCCTACGATACCGATTGTTTGACCGATTTTCGCCGGCATTCGGGATCCTGCTTCTCTTAATATTTCAATTACAAGCTCAATAAACAGCACTTCAATGACTGGAGGAAACGGGACCCTCTCTCTTGACTCTTGTAAGTTAACTAACACCTCAAAAGGCATAAGCTCTGGATGAAAAGTCAATGCCGAAATATAAGTGGGTGTTAAAATAATGGTCACAAAAAAACCGAAAAATCTCAGCATACGCAACAATGATGAGCTCGTCCATCGATTGTAATAATCTTCAGTTGGAACAAACAGTTCAAAAAAAGATGTTGGACAAATAATGGCTTCTGGGCTGTTGTCCATCATCACAACGACGCGCCCATCCAGTAGATATTTCGTAACTAAATCAGCCCTTATCGTCATGTTATATTGAGGGAAAGGTGACAGTGGCTGGTCTTCCATCAGTTGCATTAATATAGATACATCATAAAAATCAGTATAATCTTTATTTTCTTCAACTTTTGTTATGACTTTATCTAAGTTCTCCTTATTAACTATATTGTCTAGATATAAGACAGAAACTTTTGTATTTGATTCCGCCCCAATGGTATAATTTTTACTTTTTAGTGTTGAGCTGTGTATACGTCTTTTAACTAAAGAAAGATTTGTGTCCATTACTTCTGTAAAAAAATCTTGTGGTCCTATAACAGACGATTCTTTGTCTGAAATGCTAATAGAACGTTGGGGCATGCTTACAGTATTTAATGAAAAAAAAACATTTTCTTTATGAATAAAAACAATCGTAAAACCTTGAGTTAAAAGGGATATTACGTTTGAGAGGTCTTCTTTATCTAATGGTTCGGTTGAATGAACGATCGTTTCCTCTTGCTGTAATAGTGGGTTAATCACCATTTGTAGCAATATTTCTTGTTCTATAAGTGAACGATAGTAAATAATCGTAGCTATCCCTTCAGATGTTCTTATCTTTTGATAAACAACATCATCTATATCTCCAAGTTTTTCTTTAATTGCTTGTAAGGTAACAAATTCTTTCTTCTTCCTCAAAGGTGCAGGGGGTACTTTTTTCGGTTGTTTTTTTTGAGTTAACTTGTGAACCATTCTCAAAAGACTCATACCCGCACCTCCTTTTGGTGTTAGATGGGCTTAGTATGAACCACGGCAATGTTTATTATTACTCACCTAAACCTAATGACAAAGAACTTGGAGAAGTTTTACTGTCTATTTTTTAAAAATCAAAAAAGACAGTATGTAGCCAGGTTATTGAAAATAATCAGTGAAAAATGAAGGAATGAGGTATCACACCATTAGGTCCTTCAATGAAAATTCGTAGCGCTCAAGATTTTATGTTGCTAACTTCAGCCTCCGATGTCAAGATGTAGTAAAAACTACCTCTTTCCCTTAAACACATAGGGAATGGAGGTAGTTTAGTGTGACACTTATTAGCACCGAACTTACGACTTGAATTTACCTACTTAAATTGCTAAAGCACACCTGTACTAGGGTTTACGTTGGTACGTCCATACTCGATTATGGTTAGTTGTTTCAGGAAAAGAGTCTCCTGCTTCCAACTTAATTTTCTTCGGTTTATTTACTGTGCTTCCGGTTTCACCGATTTCCACATAAAACCCATTGTTTGGCGCCTTGTTTCCGGGCTTAAATTGATGACTTTGCCCCACTTTTTTCACTCCTTTTTATATAGATACTCTATAGTCTTTACGAATTTAAGGAGGTTTATGAATGATTTTCATTTCAATTTTCACTTATGTTCTTAACCAAATAAAACTAGGTGTACTTAGATTGTTAAACAATGATTAAGGTTTCTTTTAGATGTTATGATTCTTCTTTGATCACTTCTTTGTTATCACGTGCTTAATGATGAAAACCGCCACGATAAACCACTACTCTACACTGTTTTCACCTTTATCCACTTCTTTCAAAACGCGTGAACTAGAATAATTATAGAAATAAAAAAAACGCTTATACACGTTGGTGTATAAGCCGTTTGTACGGTATGATCCGAGAGGGATTCGAACCCCCGACCCCGTCCCTGTCAAGTCTGTAATGTCGTTATTATCAACTAGGGTAGTTTAGGTTAAATGCTGTTATATCAGCATTTGTATAGGATTTTTTTGTTAGATCTGTTGGGTTATCATCATTGATGGTCAGTTTGGTCAACAATTGGTCAACAAAAAAGGGTAGAAGTTTTTCTTTATATACAGAACAAAAATCATTTCAACCTATTAAAGAACGCGATTCAATACTTAAAACCGTATTAAATCAACGTTTTAACAAATTCGCTTTTCATAACATGTCATACCTTTTCAAACAGAAGTGGGCAAATGGTGGGCGTGAGCGGGGAAGAAAAAAATGGTAAAAAATATATGAATCCTTTTCAGATCAAATAATGTATACTCATTTACGGAATGTAAAAATTATATTAAACTTTTGGAGGATTAACATGTCAGCATTGTTAGGATTGTCAGGAATAATAGTATTAATTGTGTGGATTTTCAAGAATAAGATAGCAACAAATGAAGAAGCAAAACCATCTAAGAAAAATCTTTATATAGGCATTGGCTTGCTATTTATGAGCATGGTATTATCCGGAGTAAACCAATCCAGCGATAAAAAAATACAAAGCGCTGTGGATTCGGCTGTATCAAAAACAGAAAATGTTAAAAATGAAGAAATAGACGACTTGGAAAAAGAAATTAAAAATGTAGAAAGTGAAATTAAAGATAAAGAAAAGGAATTAAAAGACACGAAAGCAGAATTAAAAGAGGCTTTATTAACCGATGAAGAAAAAGAAGAAATAGCACAAGAAGAAGAAAGAATCGAAGCAGAGAAACAAGCTGAAATTGAAGAAGAAAAGAGAGAAGAAGAAGCTGCTAAAGAAAAAGAAGAAGCAAATAAAGTCCTTATTGATTATGAAATAGTGGAAATAACGGATAGTAACATAGGGGATGTAACCATTAGACCTAATTATTGGGTCATTCCCTCCGACATATACGCTACTGAAGAACAATTAAAGTTAATTGCTGAAGATGTGACAAAGCAAGCAAAAAAAGATGAACCATTTAACGCTTTATCTATATTCTTTATTGAAGATGTAAGTACAGTAAATGCTGGGAATGATATGGGTGTGGTAAACTATGCACCTAATGGAGAATGGTCTCAAGCAATTGAATTTGATACAGGTGACTATTCTAAACATAAGTTTGATTTCTCTTTAAATCCGAAAGAATAGTTATAGAATCATACAAACAAAAAAACACCCCTCCGCCAATCGGTAGAGGGGATTTTTTGTTTACTTCAAATCAAATTCTATAAACGGTGTCCATTTGACCGATTAAGAAACTGGACAGTGACCTTTTATTTCGGGATACGAAGGAATTAACTCGTAGAACTTGCATGAGTTTGAGTTCCATACAACAGTACTTTTTTTACCACCCCGATTTTCCAAAATATAAAGTGGGAGGTAAATGGTATTATCCCGCCGAGAAGACAAAAGAGTTCTTGTTGGAATGGTTAATTCGAAATGGGTGACTGTACGGTAATTCCGTACGGTTCATATTCGCACCTACTGACCATACACCCACCTTTGTAAAGATAAATGCAATAGAATCGACCTCACAGACATAAAAAAAGAGGATGTACCATTAAGTACACCCCCCCATTACATCACTACCATTTCAAACCTAACTTTCTAAGGTTAGCAACTGTATAATATTGAAATACGTCACAAGAATGGTCGTCTTCCTTAATAACCTTCGGATCATCACCCTCGAAAGTCGTCTCGTCCCACTGGTATTTCTTATGTTCATCGTAGAATATTTGGTTGTTATCATTACGTAGCATATAGAATCTACCTTCGGCCAATAGTTGTTGTACATGGTCAATCATGGTTATCTTCTTGAATTTCCTAACTGGACGCAAATAATCGTGGTGATCCTTATAAAATTGATTCCTTAATGCGCCCTCTGCTGAATCTATTGTCTTAGTATCAAAATACTTGTTATATTTTTCGGTTATATTATTCATGAACTGGTTCAAGTCATCACCTAACTCACTAGGAGACTTCTTGACCGTCTTATTAGCGGGAGAATAGTAATAGGTGTCTAATAGAATAACATTATGCTTGCGAGTCAATGCAAAGGCTGAATAGGTGCTTGCCGATACTTGGTGTCCTGTATCAATGGCCACATCGATTAATATAATATGATCATCCTGCGGCAACTCATCAATCCAATGGAAGTGGTTCATGTTATAAACATTATCACCAAGACCGATCACTTCACCACTGTACATCCAGCGCCAATAATCATGATCGTTCTCTTTGTACTTATCTATTTTTCTAAGCAACTGCGGAGATAGAAACCCTTTCTCATCGTCTAAATATGTCGAATGGTGTAGAAAGTAATCAGGATCGTTTACCTTGTTATCTTTCCATTCATTGATCCATGAATACGTGTTGCGTGGTGGATTATAACTATAATAGACCATTCCTTGCCTACCGTTACCGATCTGTTCACGAATGAATGTGTCTTCCACTGTGTCGATGTCCTCAACACCCTTGAACTCACTACATTCTTCAAACCAGAGGCTCATAACGTACCCTTTAGCAATTTTGGCTGACTTAATTTTGATTGGATCGTCTACACCATGAAAATAGAATGCTGTACCTGTTTCCTTATGAGTGATGATAAGTGGTGACTTGCCAAAGAAGCTTTTGTTACTACGGTGACGATGGTGACGATAATCTATTACTTTTCTATAAAAAAAGGAATAGAGAGATAGTATTAGAGGAAGGTATAAGTCTTGAAGTGATGTATTTATAGGAACATATATTCTATTTATTATAATGGTCAACAAAACAACTTAATTAAAATAATTATAGAAATAAAAAAACGCCCATACACATTGGTGTATAAGCGTTTGTTCGGTATGATCCGAGAGGGATTCGAACCCCCGACCCCGTCCCTGTCAAGGACGTATTCTCCCGCTGAACTATCGGATCGCAATAATTCAAATCACAATCATGATCTTAGGAATTACTTATGTACTACTTTCGACAGTCCTAATTTTAAACGATTAAGAACTGCACGTCAATCCCTATCTAGTAATCTTCAGCTAATTCTTCCCATAATTTCAATAACAAAAAGCCATATAGCAAACTAGTTTGTGCAAAAAAATATCAACAAGAGATGCTAAAAAAAGAACTCGACGAAATTTTATTTCGTCGAGACCTTCTAAAATATTAATATTAAGCTCCTCGTGCAGGTTGCAGTTTATTCGTATCTTCGCGTCTCCAAACAAACTGGAGAACAAGTAACGCAATAAATAGTCCTACCCCTAAGATGTCTGTCATGCCATCTGGATATACAAGCATAAAACCAGTTGCTACCGCTAGTATTCGCTCAATAAAATGAAGCGAGCGATACCAATAACCAATGATCCCTGCTCCAATGGCTACCATACCAGCAACTGCAGTGATGACTGTTAGTGTAATCTCCATTGGAGTCGTATCAATCAATAATAGTTGCGGAGAGAGTACGAACATATACGGGATGATAAATGCTCCAATGGCGAGCTTGGCTGCGTTTAGCCCGGTTCGTATTGGTTCCCCGCCGGATACCCCAGCCGCCGCAAAGGCTGCAAGTGCAACCGGTGGTGTGATGTCTGCCACAATTCCGAAATAAAATACGAAAAGGTGAGCAGCAAGTGGTGGTACGTCTAGCATGATTAAGACTGGTGCGGCAATGGTCGCTGTAATAACATAATTAGCCGTTGTCGGTGAACCCATTCCCAAAATAATCGATGCAATCATTGTTAAGAACAGCGTTACAAGCAGGATTCCTCCAGACAAGTCTACAAGCCCACCTGCAAGCGTTATACCAAGTCCGGTCTTTGTAACAACACCAACGATCATACCTGCACACGCAGTTGCAACCGCAACAGAGAGCGCCGTTCTTGCACCATCAGCAAGTCCATCAAAAAACTTCTTAATGTTTAAACGTGTATCCTTGCGAATCATGCTGACAAGAATCGTAATGACAATTGAATAGAGTGCCGCTCGAATAATCGAGTTTCCACTAAATAATAAAAACACAACGGCAAAAATAGGTGTTAATAAATAAAATTTCTTCAGAACCTCTGATTTTTTCGGGATTTCACTATCAGGTAAGCCTGTTAGTCCTGTTCGTTTCGCTTCAAAGTGCGTAATGATCCAAATCCCTGTGAAATAAAGCAATGCCGGAATCATAGCCGCTTTTGCAATTTCCCAGTACGTAATACCTCCAATAAATTCAACCATAAGGAATGCTGCTGCTCCCATGATCGGTGGCATAAGTTGTCCACCCGTTGATGCAGCTGCTTCTACCCCACCTGCAAATTCTTTACGATACCCTAGACGTTTCATCATAGGAATTGTAACTGAACCCGATGTAACCACATTTGCAACAGAACTACCGCTGATTGTCCCTTGTAACGCGCTTGAGAAAATGGCTACTTTAGCAGGTCCACCAATTTGTCGACCTGCAAATGCAACCGCTAAGTCATTAAAATATTTACCAATTCCTGTTTTAACAAGGAATGCTCCAAACAATAGGAATAAGAAAATAAAGGTACCAGATACGTACAGCGGTGTACCAAATATCCCTTCCGAAGAGATATACATCGTATTAACTAGACCTTCTAAATCAAGCCCTCTATGCCTCAAGAAGCCGGGCATTGATTGGCCAAAATAAGCATACGCTAAGAATATAGATGCAATGACTGTAATTGGCAATCCAACTGCCCTTCGTGTTGCTTCTAATACTAGTAAAATAGCAATCAATCCTGTAACAAAATCCATCGTTGACATACTACCAATAGTGTTTACAATCCGATCTACATTAAGTGGATAGTATGCTCCAACCCATATCGATAGCGCGGCAAGAATTGCATCATACCAGGTAAGTTTGTTTGTTTTTAATTTTTTCCGTGCAGGGAAAAGTAAAAACACGAGCGTTAATGCAAAGCCTAAATGAATTGATAATAGCGTTTGTCTTGGGATTGACTGAACGAACGCAGCATAGATTTGGAAAACTGAAAAAGCGACTAGTCCTGCAAATACAATCCAATTTAAAATGCCCTTGTACTGCTTAGTTCTCGCTTCAGGATCATATTTTTCTAGTAATTCTTGTTGCTGTTCTTCTGTAAACTGGCCATCCTCTTTGTTTTCAAGGATCTGGTCATTGTTTTTTTCCTTATCCATTCATATTCACTCCTTTCATCAGTTGGAAAATTGTTAATTTTCTTACTTCAATTGTAATAAAAGAACCAGGTGCTATATACTCATGCAGTTCGTATTGATTGTTTCTTACATTTAATTTATGACTCACAACTACCTGACTTGTACTTAAATTTATGGATGGAAATACACGATTCATATTTTCTATGAAATACTTCCCATCTTTCTCTACAAACGTTTCTTCTTCAAATAAAGCACCTGATGGCATACCGATCGCCATGTCTTCATATTGAAGAGTCGTTTGTTGAATTCGGTTGTCAGAAATGATTTTATACGTATCGATCACTGTAGATCGATGTATCGAGTGTGTATATTCAAGTTGGAAGGATTGCCCTTCCTCTATTGGAACGTAGGCTAAAATTTCACCTGAGTATAGATCCTGAAAAGTTAACGTTTTTTTAATCGGCATGAAAACGAATAATAAAACAAGGAAGGCTAAGATACAACAACTTATTATCCAAAACTTCTTAGAAATAAAAAAAGCGTTCGCACGATTCATTTTTAGTCATCTCCGAAAGAAGAGACAAACAGACCATCAAACAGGTCTGTTTGCCTTCATAAAGGTTATTGAGCTTCTACGCCTTTTTCATCAAAGTAACGTTGTGCTCCAGGATGGACCTCAATACCAATTCCTTGAAGTGCAGTATCAGCCGTTATGAATTCACCTTTAGGATGTGTGATCTTGTCGCCACCTTCAAAAATGGCTTTCGTCATGTCATATACAACGTCATCAGAAAGTTCAGATGATACCGCAAGCATGGCTTGAACGGCTACTGTTGGAACAGCGCTGTCTATCCCGTACGAGCCTTCTGGCACTTCCTCTACTGAGTAGAATGGATAAGCTGCAATAAGTTCTTCCGCTTTATCTGCTTCTACAGGAACGATTACAACATCAACTAGAGCAGATAGACCTTCAACCGCGCCTGTTGGCGTTCCCGCAGTAATAAATGCTGCATCGATTGAACCGTCTTGAATACCCGTTGTCGAGTCCTCAAAATCTAAGAGACGCTCATCAAAATCGTCACTTGTGATTCCGTGTATTTCTAGAATTTGTTCAGCATTTAAAGCTGTACCTGAACCTGATTCACCTACTGAAACACGTTTGCCAGCAAGATCTTCAACAGACTTAATTCCTGAATCAGCTGTTGTGACAATTTGAATTGTTTCAGGATATAGCGTTGCTAGGCCACGAATCGTTTCGAGAGGTTCATCGAACATATTTGAACCTTCTACTGCGTAAGAAACAATATCTGTTTGAACAAATGCGATATCAGCTTCTTCCTTATCAAGAATTGCCATGTTTTCAGCAGATGCATTTGATGTAATTGGGCTTGTCTTAATTCCAGTTTCATCTTGAATTAAGGTAGAAAAGGTTCCTCCTAGCGGGTAATATGTACCACCAGTTCCACCAGTTACAATGGTTAGGATATCAGGATAATCATTTGATTCACCTTCACTGTCTCCCTCGCTAGTATCATCGCCACCACATGCAGCTAAGAACATGGATACAGCCAAAAGCATCACCATACCTAAATAAAACTTTTTCTTTTTCATCGTAGCTCCCCCTTCTTATAAACTTTCATAATCACGTATACTATTCTATCACGTAATATGACATCATTGTCAAATTTATTGAATTTTCAACAAAAGTAAAGTCGAAAGAAACCTTATTTATACAGTATTTAAAACGTTTACATTAATTATCAAAAATTATCAAAAAACTATTTCTATTCTCTCATTCTTTTCATTTTCCCTATTTACTCACAATAAATCATGCATATATTTTGTATAAAATATGTTTAAAGTTGAAGGAATAGCTATTATTCGTCTTCAATTATGCGACGCTCTTCTTTAGGTAAGTTTTCTTCCATATCACGCAATCTATGGGCCAAGCGTGATGAAGCGTTGGCGGCAATACTTGCAACCATATCATCAAGAAACGTATGGACACCACCGATCCCCTTCGTATCGAGTTTATCGATAATGCCAATTTTATTTTTATCTAGATGACCAAACGTGGTTACAGCAATACTTCCATATCCAAGAGAAGCGCCCAGTGCAATCGTTTCATCAACACCAAAAAGCCCTTCATCCGACTCAACAATTGATTGTAATGGTTCTGATAGCTTTTTTTGTTCTGCCAAGCGATCAAGTTCTACTCCAACTAATAGTGCATGTTGAATTTCTCGCTTCATCAATACTTTTTCAACACTATCGACACATTCCTCCATCGTTAGTTTTTGATTGTATGGTGATTGCATTTGCATCACAATTTCAGCAATATCGATGATCTCAACTCCTCGATCTAATAAGCAATCTTGCGCCGCCTTTGTAACCTCGCGTGAATGAACTCGTTTCATTGTCATTTTATAAATCCCCCTTTAAATTTGTAGAATTGAAATGATCGTCTAAATCATGTCATTGGTTGTATACTTAAGATTATATGATACAATCTATCCTATCTGTAAACGCTTTAAACGTCTATTGATGAAAGTGAAATGGAGGAAAGTTAGATGGTTCACACAGGTACCGTTAAAGAACATACTCTGTACAGCGAAACGCTCAAGGAAGACATGACACTTCTTATTTATCTTCCACACAATTATTCACCACTATATAAATATACAGTCTTGATTGCACAAGATGGCAAGGATTATTTTCAGCTTGGTCGTCTTCCGCGGTTGACGGAAAAGCTTTTAGCCCAAGAGGAAATAGAAAATGTTATTATCGTTGGCGTTCCCTATAAAGATGTAAAAGATCGGTCAAAAAAATACCACCCAGATGGAGAGCAACACGATGCCTATATTCACTTTTTAGCAAGAGAATTGGTTCCATTTATCGATACTGAATATCCAACGTACCAAATGGGTTTAGGTAGAGCGTTGATTGGCGACTCACTCGCAGGTACAGTTTCTTATAAAACGGCGTTGAATTACCCACATACTTTTGGACGTGTTATTATGCAATCCCCTTTTGTAAATGAAAATGTATTGCAAGCCACACGCTCATTTAAAGATGTACACCTGATCAACGTGTACCATATTATAGGTACAGAGGAAACGTCTGTTAAGACGACAAGAGGATCAGAGGAAGACTTCCTTACTCCAAACCGTGAACTTCATGAACAAATGACGAAACAAAATTTCTCCGTATTCTATGAAGAATTCAAAGGAGGGCACACGTGGAAATATTGGCAACCAGATTTAGAACGTGTGATGAAAATGATGTTCCCGAAGACTTCATATTAAATTGATACTCAATTTCATAACCATTTGATATAATGAATATGATTACACGTGCTGATTGATTAGTTTAAAGGAGGTATGCTAGAGATGAAATACGGCGTCGTAGTTTTTCCATCAAAAAAGCTACAGGATTTGGCGAATTCTTATCGTAAACGATATGACCCGCACTATTCACTGATTCCACCACATTTAACACTGAAAAACGTGTTTGAAGCAACGGATGAAGAAATTCGTGAAATTGCAAACAAGCTTATAAAAGTGGGCAAACAGTCACAACCATTTACATTACGTGCCTACAAAATTAGTTCATTCCAACCTGTAAACAATGTTATTCACATGAAAGCGGAGGACACACCCGAGTTGCTTGCTCTTCATGATGCTTTGCACACAGAAGACCTGGGTGGTTCACCTGAATTTTCATTCGTACCGCATATCACGATTGCTCAAAAATTATCAGATGATGAACATTCAGATGTATACGGATCACTTCGTATGGCAGGTGTAAATCATGAAGAATCTATTGATCGCTTTCATCTTCTTTATCAATTGGAAAACGGATCTTGGACTGTATATGAGACGTTCCGTATAGGAAAGGATATATAAAATGCTGCATGTCGAACACGTTTCAACCCAACAACAAAAAGATGATGCATTTACCGTTCGCAAACTTGTTTTTGTCGATGAGCAACTTGTTCCTCTAGAAGAAGAGATTGATCATCACGAAGAATCTTCCGAACATTTTGTATTATACGATGCCAAAACCCCCGTTGGAGCAGGCCGTTTTCGCTCGGTAGACTCCAAAGGAAAGTTTGAACGCATTTGTGTTCTTTCTTCACACCGAGGGAACGGATCTGGCGCACTGCTTATGACCGAAATTGAAAAATATGCAGTAAAGAATGGATATACAACATTAAAGCTAAATGCTCAAACACACGCTCTTTCATTTTATGAAAAGCTCGGTTACCATATTACTTCGGACGAATTTTTAGATGCGGGGATTCCGCACAAATCGATGGAAAAGCACATGTAAAAAAAGCCCGACGATTTCTAAATCGTCAGGCTTTTTTTTACTAGTTTAGATCGTCTCATTAACATGACGTCCTTTGCCTGTGAATTTAGGGATCATATGTGGGGATATAGAAGGAATGGACGATTGGTCAAAATCCCCTTCTGTTTTTCTTTTTGGCATTTTTTTTTTATCTGATCTGAATTCAAGCTCACGTTCGAGATGATCTTGAAATTCTTTCTTTGATCGGTCATATGGAGCTATACGTTGAACCGGAGTCAAGTTATATGGGTCATATGGTTTCATCGTTACTCTTTCGGCATATTGTTGGTATTGATAATTGTTGACTGGCGCAATGTACCCCATCTTCTTTCCCCCCTAAAAGATCGTTGTTTGTATCGTTTATTTACCCAATCTCTTCATCAAATAAACATTTACTGAATTTTACGATTTTTTATTTTAGTGAGGGTAGGAACGATGAAACAAAATGTTATTTTTTGTTCATCATATCTGTGATCGTATTGAAGTCGATGGATTTACCACCTTTTGCAGTAATCGTTTCTACGATTTTGTCTTCTAACTCTTTCGTTATAGGTTTGTTCGCGACTTGAGAAACTTGTTTAATTAGCTGGCGAACGGTCTCTACATCTTTGAAATCAGCGTTCTGAAAAGATTGAGCAAGTGAAAACACGTTATCCATGCTCACACCTGTTTTTTTTTCCATTCGTTTAAAAAAAGCATCGTTCATAGTATTCCCTCCTTTTCACTATTATTGTATGTAGCGAAAAAACAATTGGTTCAAGCACCAAAAGCGGAAGCGGCTCTTTCAGCTCCGACAAGCATAGGGCGCGATGCAAAAGTAGGAGTCCTTTACAATGTAACTTATGACCTTGAGGAGCTAGCCGCTGAAGCTGGAAGAACCAAAAGCGCTGCGCTCATTCAACAGGATCGTGCTTAAGCTATGCGAGTTTTGCAAAAAATCGTAAGGTCGCCGCTACTCATTCGGGTAACACTTCTCAATATATGAAAGTCAATAAAAATGAACGCCATGGGTGATTTCCAGTCCACAAAAAAGTGGAATCCAAAATGGACTCCACTGGCCTTTTAGCAGAAACTTGCTCCCACGATAATTAACAAGATGAAGAGGACTACAATCAGTACGAAGCAACCACAGCCACCAAAGCCGCCGCCGCCGTAGCTGTAGCCGCCGCCGCCTCCGCCGTAGCTGTAGCCGCCGCCGCCATATCCGTAACCACACATAAACTTCACCTCCTCCCTTCGTTCTCTCATATATTATGAAAGAGAAGGAGTGAAGGCGTGGGCAAAAGAGAGATTTCCACGAATCAACCTTTTGGTCGGAAAATTACAGCACCAATAAACCCAAATATAATAGCCGCTGAGATCCCAGCACTTGTAACTTCAAACATTCCAGTTAGCACCCCCACTAACCCATGTTTGTCAGCTTCTTGCATTGCCCCTTGTAACAATGCATTACCAAATGAGGTAATTGGAACCGTTGCACCCGCTCCCGCAAAGTCAATCAACGGTTCATAAAGTCCGAATGTTGCTAACACAGCTCCACCAACTACTAGTGCGCTAAGTGTGTGTGCTGGTGTTAGTTTCCCCACATCCATCATTAGTTGACCAATAACGCAAATCGAACCACCTACAACGAACGCCCAAAAAAAGAAAGGCCACATAAGGTTATCCCTCCTTTCCTTGAGGTGAATTTTGAGTAGGTCCGGAAAGCGCAACAGCGTGGGCTATACTAGGAATGGTTTCACTTTGTTGAGAAGTTAACGGTGAAAGTAGAGCTCCTGTCGCAACTGCAAGCATTTTTTTAATCTTCCCTCTCTTCAGTTCGTTTAGAAAATGACTGTAAATCATCATGGCAGAACATGCAGGACCACTTGCACCCGCTTGAACCCCAGCACTCTCAACATACATCATTTTTCCACAATCAAGAAATTGCCCTTCCTTAAATGTCCACCCTTTGCTATTTAATAAATCTTCTGTTATTCGATGACCAATCAACGCTAAATCACCTGTGACAATGACGTCGTAATCTGATGGATTCTGGTTCGTATCTTGAAAGTGACGATCAATTACGTCAGTCGCCGCAGGAGCCATGGCAGCACCCATATTAAATGGATCATTCGTTCCTCGGTCAATCACTTTTCCAATCGTCGCCTTCTCGATAAACGCGAGGGCAGGATGTTGAGGCGTTTCTTGACCCACAATCGCGACACCCGATCCCGTAACAGTCCATTGGGCAGAAGGAGGTTTTTGACCACCATATTCAGTCGGATAACGAAACTGCTTTTCTACTGCTGCGTTATGACTTGACGCACCAGTTAATACTGTTTTGCAAAACCCTCCATCGACTAAAGCGGCAGAAAGGGCTAAGCCTTGCATTGAAGTTGCACACGCGCTGAACAAGCCAAGATAAGGAGCTGCTAACGTTCGTGCTGCCAGGCTTGTGGGGGTCATCTGGTTGATTAAGTCTCCCATCAGCAATGCATCAATAGCTGTCGGTTGCAAAGACATTTTCCCTATCACTGTATCTATCGCACGTTCGATGATATGTCGGTTTGCTTTTTCAAAGCTATCTTCATTCATCCATAATTTATCTTCACAACCATCAAACAGGTCTGCAAACGGACTCTTTTTTTCAAAAGGACCTCCTATAACACCTGTAGAAAGAATGGCTGGTTTATTAGTAAATGTCCACGTCATTCCTTGTGTCATCCCAAAACCCCCCATTGAATGAGTAAAGTTTTGATGATCGCTAAAAAGAATGCCGCTACAACACCAAAAACAATAACAGATCCTGCTAGCTTGAACATGTTGCCGCCAACACCAAGTACGTACCCTTCAGATCGATGTTCAATTGCCGCACTAATCACAGAATTACCAAACCCTGTGACCGGCACTGCGCTCCCCGCCCCAGCAAATTGACCAAGGCGATCGTAAACTCCAAAACCAGTTAAAAGCATTGCAATAAACACCATTACAGCGACAGTTGGATTCCCCGCTGTTTGCTCGGTAAATGGGAAAAACAATATAAAAAAGACTGTGACTGCTTGTCCAATAGCACAAATAATTCCCCCAACGACGAATGCCTTTATGCAATTTAAAAGGACTGGACGTTTTTCATCGTGAACATCCACTAAATCTTGATAAGATTTTTGGCTTGCTGTTTGTTTTTTCATTGTGTCACCTCACGTCAATTCTTTTTTAAGTTCAATGATTTTTTCTAGTTTTTTTTCAGCTTCATCCACAGCAAGGCTACCTTCATCCCACTCTTCAAACAAAAGATAAGATTCCAAGAAAATTTTATAATCACTCGATAAGATAAAGTCTTCATCTGGATACTCTTTTTCTAACCAGTCATTTAGTGTTTTTTCGATCGATTTCATTTGGAAACGATTTAAATGATTGACTTTGTACGTAACCAGTATATTATCTTCAGCAGCAATGACAATCGTGTCGTACAATTCACTTTTCTCTTCTAGCTGTTTCTTGATTGTTGAAACCATCTCTTGGTGATCATCATGAATAACGACTTGAATTGGACCTACTTGTTCAAAAAGTGCACATCCACTAAGGAGCAAGATCGTAACAATAGCTATTCCAAAACGAAACTTTTTCATCTCTTCATCCCTCATTTTTAATCAAGTTCAAAAAGCTACTGATTTTAGTTTGTTTCAATTGGAAATTTTAATACCTATTTTGATAAAACCTCGGGCAAATGACTAAACCAGATGTAATCATAATGAATAACTTATATAGAACCCAATGTAAAGGAGGAGAAATAATGAGTTGTGATGAAAAAAAAGATAACAAAAGAGACTATGATGGCTGTGTATGTGAGGTAATACGTGCCGTAAAGGATATTCAGGAGCATGCGGTTGATGAAGAATGTCCTCCCTGTACTAGCTGTTTCTTAGAGCCACTTGGAGAGCTTTCAAGTAAGTCTCGAAGAAAATGTGCGGACACCCGTGTATTTATGCTTATAACAGATGATGGCACTCCTTTTAGTGCGTTTTATCGCGATGGAGACCGTCGAGATCATGACTGTATCTCCGTTTACTTCCGTGTAGAAAAGATTTTCCATGGTTGCTGTGCAACTCTTCGCGTACTTGAACCAAAAGATAAGGAAGGCAAGGAAGTAGATTTACTAAGCGCTAGCGGTACAAAGATCAAGCTTAGCCAACTTTGTAAGGTTCATGACTTTGATTCAACGGATAGCTGCATCACAGTCGATCTAAAATGCTTCTGTGCTGTACAATGTATCAAAGACGTATTTCTTGACGTCTGCGACTGCGGATGAAGTGACCTCCCAAACATTAAGCCATTGACGTAGGTAGAGGGAAGCACGAGCAAAAGCGGCTAACTCATAAAAACACCTGTGAACTCAAAGGGATAGCCGCTTGATCAAGAGGCTCAAATCCACGATCTTTCTAATCAATACAACTAGAAAGCCACTCTGTATCGAATACAGAGTGGCTTCTTTTTAATTAACGTATTTTCAACTAATAAAAATATTGGCGAGATCGCCTCGTTTACGGAGGAGAGGTTCACCTTCTTTGATTTGAATAGTCAATTCATCTCCTTCACAATGGGAAAGAACTCCCTTCACATGACTTTGATCGTTAAAGACAAACATACAGACAAAAGGGGCTTCCCTTCCAATAAACGGTATTAAATAATCCAGTCTCTCATTGACATCCATTTCTTTAAATGATTTGACCTCTTGAAATCTGCCACCTTTTTGAACAGGATTTGATTCACTTTTTGCCTGATTAGCTGAAGATCTTTCCATTTCTTTTTCCTCGTCTTCTACATACCCTAAAGGTTCAACTTCAAAATTAATATGGTCTCTCTTTCGAGCTTTTTTCTTTTCTTCTTTTTCTTGTTCTTTTTTTCGGCTAGTCTGGTACACCTGTTGCATGGACGGTTTTGCACGTTTAAAATTTGGTTGCTCAATGTATAGTAAGGGGTTATGTGAAGTTTTTTCCCGATCTTTTTTAGTCATAACGATCCCCTTTCTTATAAAAAGTCTCGCTACAGTATATGTATGGATGAATTAAACATGATAAAAAGTCAAAAAAGAGAACCACATAAAAGTGATTCTCCTGACGATGACTTACCCAACAATATGATAACCAGAATCAACATGCAGGTTTTCACCAGTAAGTCCTCGTGAATAGTCACTGAATAGGAATACGGCTGTGTCACCTACTTCTTCTGGTGTAGTATTTCTGCGAAGTGGTGCTTTTTCTTCGATTTCTTTTAAAATTGAGTTGAAATCACCAACACCTTTTGCAGATAGTGTGCGAATTGGACCTGCAGAAATTGAATTTACGCGAATCGCATCTTTCCCAAGATCACCCGCCAAATAACGAACGCTTGCTTCAAGAGAAGCTTTTGCGACACCCATTACATTGTAATTTTGCAAAATGCGCTCGCCACCAAGATACGTAAGAGTAACAATACTACCGCCTTCTGTCATCAATGTACGTGCTTCTTTTGCAACAGCTGTTAATGAATATGAACTAATGTTATGAGCAAGAAGGAAGTTATCACGGTTTGTATTTAAATATTCTCCTTGAAGATCTTCTTTTTGAGCAAAGGCAATACAATGAGCAACGCCATGAATAACGCCTACTTCGGATTTAATCGTCTCAAAACATTTTTTAATTTCTTCATCATTTGAGACGTCGCAAGGTAAAACATGTTGATGGCTTCCTTCCAACGAATCTGCAAGATCACGCACTCCTTTTTCGAAGCGTTCACCAGCGTATGTAAAAACAATTGTTGCGCCCGCTTGATCGAGTGACCTCGCAATTCCCCAAGCAATACTACGTTTATTTGCAACACCCATTACCACAAATGTTTTTCCTTTTAACGATAAAGACATAATTTTTCCTCCTGTATCTGTATTAGAACATGTTATTAGCACCTGATACTAACTTAACACGATCATTCTCAACAATCAATATAAAGACCAATCACTTAAAAAGAAATGATCAGCCCCTCCATTCATACTAAATAACTCATAAAAGCTGTAGCAATTCCAAAATAAATAAGAATACTAATAAGATCGTTAATCGTCGTAATAAATGGGCCGGATGCAACAGCAGGGTCAATGTTAAACTTATGCATAATCAACGGAACGAGCGATCCAGCTAATGTCGCAACAATCAAAGAAGCTAAAATTGAGACCCCTACAAGCAAGCCAAAATAGATAGACCCATCAAACGAAAGATAAACGATGCCAATCACGAGTATTCCAGAAGTTGTACCTGTAATCAAGCCTGTCCCGGCTTCACGCGCAATTAACTTCCACGTACTTTCTTCTCGAATATCCCCAGTCGCAATACTACGAATCACAACCGCGAGTGCCTGTGTGCCCGCATTTCCCGCCATACCTGCGATCAGTGGAATAAAAACCGCTAAAGTCGCCAATTCTTCTAATGTCGCTTCAAAACGACCAAGCAGATTAGCTGTTAACATACCTAAAAATAACAGTGCGATCAACCAAGGCAGACGTTTTTTGGCTGCTCTAAACGAGGTACGGTCTTTTGAATCTATGTCGTAAATCCCCGCGAGTTTGGAGTAATCATCTGAAGCTTCTTCATCCAACACGTCAATAATATCATCGACTGTGATAATCCCTAACAAATGCCCTTGAAAATCCAAAACTGGTAGCGCTAAAAAATCATAGTCCTTCATTGTACGTGCAACGTTTTCTTGATCGTCACCAACTGAAACAGAAACAACACGATCAGACATGATTTCTTGTATCAAAGTATCATCACTAGATGTAATTAAATCCCGTAACGAAACAACACCAACAAGCTTTTTTTCATCATTAATCACAAATGTATAGTAAATCGTCTCTGCATTTGGCGCTTTATTTCGAAGAATTGCCATAGCAGATCGAACAGTTGAATGCTCAGGAATTGACACAAACTCAGTCGTCATAATTGAACCAGCTGTGTATTCTTCGTAATGTAACAAGTCCTTTATTCCCTTAGCAGATTCATCGTCCATAATCGTTAAATAGCTTGCCATTTGGTCTTTGTTCAGTTCATTCAAAACATCTACTGCATCATCAGTGTACATTTTGCCAAGCATATCCGCTGCATATTGAGAGTTCATTTCAGCCAAAATAGGCTCGTAGTCTTCGTCATCTGCATCCAAATTTTCAAAAACATCAGCCATCTCTTCTGGTGAAAGACACTCGTATATGCGTTCACGTAATTCAGGTGTTAATCTTAAATAAAATTTTGCGCGATCATAAGGATGTAGGTTAAAGTATTCTTCTCGAAAGAGCTCAATTTCATGATTCGAAAGAGTTCGAACGAGTAGTTCTTCATCGAGCATGGTTTGTTCTTTATCTTGCACTTGATCCGTCAACTGGTCCACTCTCCTCTTGTGACACTAAATCCATCATTATACTAGCAGATTCTGAAGTGCTTGTCGCTTATTATTCCAATGATTCCGTGGTAAAATATTTTCAATGTCTCTACAGAAAAGGAGATCTTCTATGCTCATTGATATCATCGGCGATATTCATGGTTGCCGCAAGGAATGGATTGAATTATCTAAGAAACTTGGCTACAAATGGACAAACGGGCTTCCTGTCCATCCAGAAGGTCGTATACTTGGCTTTGTTGGTGATTTGACCGATCGAGGTCCTGATTCACTCGATGTTATTAATGACGTCTATCATCTAATTACCCAAAACAAAGCATTTTATGTGCCGGGTAACCATTGCAACAAGCTCTATCGATATTTAAAAGGAAACGATGTAAAAATTATTCACGGCTTGGAAACAACTGTAGCTGAGCTTAATTTATTATCTCCTAAAGAACAAGCCTCACACACCAGAAAATTCATTGAACTATATGAAAAAGCACCTCTTTATCATGTACTTGATGCCGGCAAACTTGTCATTGCTCACGCCGGTATAAAACAAGAAGACATTGGCCAACTAAACAAACGCATCACTGTATTTGTTCTATATGGTGATATTACAGGTGAGAAAAATGCCAAAGGATTACCGATTCGAAAAGATTGGGCACAAGAATACACAGGTGATGCTTGGATAGTATATGGCCATACCCCCGTTCATAAAGCTCGTTTTAAAAATCGTACTATCAACATTGATACAGGCGCAGTGTTTGGCAATGAACTGACTGCCATTCGCTACCCTGAGATGGAGATTGTAAGTGTAAAGTCTTCTATGCCCTATGTACAAGAAAAATTTCGCGATGATGAACTAAATTAAAAATGTCGAAGGTCCACTGCTATACAATAGTGACCTTCGACATTTTTAATTGTTCAAAAAGTTTTTCATATCGTCTGGTAGATCCTCTCTAAAGCAGACATACTCACCTGTATTGGGGTGTAAAAGTTGCAGCTCAGCACAATGAAGTGCTTGTCTAGCCATAAGGTCAACTTTCCCTCCATACAAGTCATCTCCTACAATCGGATGACCGATATGTCTCATATGAACACGTATTTGATGCGTCCTGCCTGTTTCAAGTTTTAAGCCGACGAGGCATGATGCGCCAAAAACTTTTTTCACCTCGTAATGAGTGATCGCTCGTTGACCATCTTCTCGTACTTCTCGTTCGATAATGCTCGAATTTTTACGTCCGATCGGTTCTTTAATAACACCACTTAATGGATCCACTACTCCGTGGACAATCGCTAGATATGTACGAATAATATCGCCTCTTTGCTGATCTTTACTCAGGATGTGGTGTGCGTGAGAATGCTTGGCAATGAGCATTAAACCAGACGTATTCCGGTCGAGCCTCGTAACAATATGAACAGCACTGGGATAATTATGATTCGTATAATGTCCGATGATTGCATTCGCGATACTTCCGTTTGGATGCTCTCTGGACGGAATTGTATTCATAAACGGAGGCTTATTAATCACCAAGATCGCTTCATCTTCGTAAAGAATCTTTAATGGAATCTCTTCACCAATCAACGTTGCACTTCTTTTTTCACAAGGAAAAGTGATTTTTACGACATCACCCTGCGTTAAGCTTTTTCGTACGGTTGCTACGTGTCCATTCACCTCTATTTCCCCACCGCCGAACTTTACGCCCGTTAACGCACGTTTTGAAATGTTTTTTTGCTTTAAATAATCTCGTAATAATAGTTTGTCTTCATTGGCTTCAACAACCCATTGCATGGTAAATCTTTCGTTCATATCTTCTCCTTACCCATCAATAAATGAGTCGTGTACTCTCTTCCAAAATGGAAAAGGTCTGAATCTCGCAAAACGTATTTTTTCATCCGCCACTCGGTACTGAATCGATTTTACATCTTTATGCACTAAAGTTAAATGGTCAATCGTAATCAAAAAGTCTGACCGATTCACAGGTTTTAGCATACAGGTGTGGTGAGCAGGCATAATAAGCGGTGACCCTACCGTACGGAACACTCGGTTATTAATTGAAGCCATTTCAGCTAATTGAACTGAAGGCAATGATGGATGAATAATCGCACCACCTAGCGCTTTATTGTATGCAGTGCTCCCTGAAGGGGTTGATAAACAAAGGCCATCACCTCTGAACACTTCAAAATGCTCTCCTCGAATTTCAACATCCATTACAAGTGTTCCATCTACACTTTTTACTGTGGATTCATTCAACGCTAAATAACGCGTTTCACGACTGCCATTTTTGTACCGAACAATAGCCTCAATAAGAGGATATTCAATAATTTGATACGGTGTCTTCGCAATTGCAATAACGAGCTTTTCAATCTCATCTGGTACCCAGTCTGCATAAAATCCTAGATGACCGGTATGCACACCAACAAACGCAGTTTTAGATAGGCGGGAGCTGTAACGATGAAATGCATAAAGTAACGTTCCGTCACCGCCAACAGATATAACAATTTCAGGCTCTTCTTCATCGTACTCCAAGTTAAAATCTTTTAAGTACGTTCTCATTTTATGCATGAGGGCGTTTGACTTTGCGTCTCCTTTGGATGTAATAGCAAATTTCACGAGTGTTTGCCTCCTTCATCTAGACGATCATCATAGCCACGCCTTCGTTCCGATTGTACTTTTCGTTTTTCTTTTACCTGGTCCTCTTTCTTTTCTTGAAAAAAGGCTTGAGCTTCTTGAATTTCTTCTCGTATCTCTGACATCTCTCCATCTAGACGAAATGCCGCTTCTGCTGCGCGTTGCAATCGATCCTGGATATCTTTAGGGAATTGACCTTGATATTTATAGTTTAACGAATGTTCAATCGTTGCCCAAAAATTCATTGCAAGTGTTCGAATTTGAATTTCGGCTAAAATTCTCTTTTCACCATCGATGGTTTGGATAGGGTACTCTATAACAACGTGATAGGAACGGTATCCACTTTGTTTTTTATGTGATATGTAATCTTTTTCTTCTACTACGATGAAATCTTTTCGTTGCCGGAGTAATTCCACTACCCGTTCTATGTCATCTACAAATTGACACATCATACGCATACCTGCGATATCCTGCATTTCAGTTGCAAGGCTCTCGAGTGGCACCATTTTTTCACTTGCTTTATCTAAAATACTTGCGATTGGCTTAACACGCCCTGTGACAAATTCAATTGGGGAATGAGAATGTTGTAACTGAAATTGTGTTCTCATTGCTTTTAATTTTATCTTCAATTCATCTACTGCTTGTTTATATGGTTCTAGAAAAGCATCCCAGTGGTTCATTCTCATCACCTCAGCATTTTTGGAATGTTGAGCATCTATTTAGACATTATTCGTGTGTTGTTAAAAAAATTGATTCTACCTTTTCAACCATAGTCTCACCATAGTTGCTATTACCCTCGATATTAAAAACTAAATACTCGATTTCATCTTTTATTTGAATAAGTGGTACTTTATTTTCTCCAACATGAACGAAGATTTCTTGATTTTTATCTATCGAATTTTTTATATCCTGCCAAATGAAATCAGGGATATATAAATATGTATAATTATCGCCTTCTTCAGCGAGATAAACAAATGCTAACTCGTCAGAATCTACAAGCATTTGACCGCTCGGTGAAAGGTTACCAATATTATCGGTCGCCTCACCTTGTAAAATAAGCTGATCATTAAGAACTGCTGCTTGATTAAGCCAAACTTTTTTTCTCATAAGCCAAAAGCCCCTTCCAAATTATCGTCTTTTCCATCTTATCATATCCCCCCCTTCTCTTTCACCTTGGCATTGCAGAAGAAGAAAAAAGAGTAGATAATAGTTGTAGGTAAAGTTAAAGGAGCGAAGCACATGTCACAAGAGCTTGAAATTGAATTTAAAAACCTACTGACAAAAGAAGAATATGTACGTTTGCGAACTTCCTTTCATTTTCCGAGTCAAGAAATCATTACACAGGAAAATCATTACTTTGATACGCCTTTGTTTCATTTAAAAGAAAAAGGCGCTGCCCTACGTATTCGAGAAAAAAATGGTACCTATCAACTTACATTAAAACAACCTGTTGAAGAAGGCATTTTAGAAACGCACCAAGCCATTCATTCGATCGCGGCCAATGACATGATGATGGGTGGAGAGTTGGTGTCAGGTGAAGTGTGTGATTTGCTCTTACTGATGAACATCCCCACGCATAAAATCGTTCATTTCGGTAGCTTAAATACAAAGCGAGTTGAGGTACCGTATGAAAACGGACTACTTGTTATGGATCATAGCCACTATTTCACTGAAGAAGATTTTGAACTTGAATATGAAGTGACGAATCGCACTGAAGGCGAACAGTCCTTCATAAAGTTACTTTCATCCTACAAAATTCCGCTTCGAGAAACCGATAGTAAAATAGAGAGGTTTTATAAAGAAAAAATACGACAAACTCAAATGTAATGGATGAGGAGACTAATGATGAATGTTGATGCGATGAAAAAAATACTTGAAATCCAAACACTTCGATCGTTCGGATCAAATACCAATACTCAAACACTTGACCAGCCTGATTTATTTAACCAAATTATGCAGAACACAATAAATTCTGGCTCAAACGCAAACCAGCTTGGGTCCGTTGCAACGTTAATTGAACAAAATTCAACTCCTATTTACACATTGCCAACCGTTAATAACCAAATGGAAGTAGGGCTTTTTCAACAACCATTACTAAATTCAGTAAATGAATTAACAACAAGCGAGACAAGCACTGGTTCAATTGATCACATTATTGCTAGTGCGGCTACTACATACGATGTCCCTGAAGAACTTATTCGTTCCGTAATTAAACATGAATCTAATTTTAACCCCTCAGCCGTTAGCCACGCGGGTGCCTCAGGATTGATGCAGCTTATGCCTGGAACTGCAACGTGGCTAGGAGTAGAAAATATATTCGATCCAAAAGAAAATGTTTATGCAGGCACTAGGTATTTACGTGATATGTTGAATCGCTACAATCAAGATCCTGAGCTTGCACTTGCAGCTTATAATGCAGGTCCCGGGAATGTCGATAAATATAACGGTATCCCACCATTCAAAGAAACAACCAATTACGTCCGTCAAGTAATGGATAGCTACCGTGCATAAACAGTATTGGCTAGTTCTCAGCAAGAACAACGGTGGTATTTTTTACAATTAAACCTTTTTTAAGTCAATATATTTGAGAAAAAGATCGTCCGTTGCTACAATAAAGTTACATTTCAAGAACAAAGGAGTTATTGTCTATGGTTGGTCAACCCCCAACACCTTATGAGGTGATAGGTGAAGAAAGGCTTTCAGCTCTAGTCCATGCTTTCTATCATCAGGTTGCAGATCATCCTGAACTTATAAGTATATTTCCTGACGATTTTACCGAAACCATTCGTAAGCAAGAGCAGTTTCTCACTCAATACTTAGGAGGGCCAGCTCTTTATACGAATGAACATGGACATCCGATGCTACGAGCAAGGCATATCCCGCATGAAATCACACCTACGCGTGCAAAAGCATGGCTTAGCTGCATGGATATTGCTATGGATGAAGTGGGGCTGGAAGGCGAACTAAGAGATGCCCTGTTTCATCGACTTTCATTGACCGCTCAGCATATGATTAATACTCAAGGTAAAGCAGAGGGTGATGAAGATTGACTGCAAAATATTGGACGGATACAGATAGGCAGGCAGTGGAACAAAAGCCACTGGAAATCTACCTCTTTGTAGACCCAATTTGCCCCAAGTGCTGGGCTTTAAGACCTATAATGAAGAAATTAATGATGGAGTATGAACCATACATTCGTATTAAACACGTTTTAAGTGGAACACTTTCAACTTTAAATAAAAAACGGTCAGCACTCGCGCGAAATGAGGAATATCCTGTAACTAGATCAGGTATGTACTGTAATGGCTCTCTTCGGACTTCGAATCACCCTATCGATTCGCCATTTATTGTTTCCGTTGCGATTAAAGCCGCGGAACTTCAAGGTAAACGGGCTGGAAATCGATTTTTACGATCTCTACAAGAGCAATTATTTATTGAGCAACTAGATATTTCTGATTTCCGAGTATTACAATCATGTGCAAATGAAGCCAACTTGGATCTAGATGAGTTTGTTCAAGATATTCATTCCGTAACAGCATCCAAAGCTTTTCAATGTGATGTTAAAATCGCCTCTGAAATGGATGTGGAAGAAACGCCAACACTTGTTTTTTTCAATGAAAACATAGAAGATGAAGGAATTAAAATCGACGGAGTTTATCCATATGAAGTGTATGTACAAATTGTTGAAGAAATGTTGTTAGAGAAACCTCAAAAAAAGGAGCTTCCAACAATCGATCAATTTTTAGAACGCTTTAAAGTAGTCGCGACACCAGAAGTCGCTATCATTTATAACCTTTCGATCCAAGAAGCAGAAAAAGAACTTAAAAAGCGCATGTTTCAACAAAAAGTAGAACCGATAAATGCTAAGAATGAAACGTTTTGGCGTCACATCCCACAAAATAAATTCCCCACCACTTAAATTAATATTTGCAGAAAAGCCCCCATCACAATGATGGGGGCTTTTCTTTACGAACAAAGGGGATGGGAGAAATTATCACGGTTAAACAAAGGGGTATATGTTTTTTGTGATCAACTTCACAGATTCATTTTATCATGTATTTACAAGTATGACAAGTGAATACTCGAATATAATTAAACAAGCAAGACGATAGCAGAGTAAGGAGGAATTCCTCATGAGAAAATGGTTTGGAATTATATGGTTGATTGCGATTTTTGCTGCATTCATTTTACATTTATTCGCCTTGTTAGAAATTTTCCCATTGATTCTTTCTTCTCTTATTTTATTCACCTTACTATTTTCATTTGTTATTTGGATAACAATGGGAAAGCGATATCGTGGTCCTTCATCTTTTTCCAAACGAAAATACTAAAGGGATGAACCATTGCTTACGCAACGTGATCATCCCTTTCTTTATAATTTATTTACTTAATAATTCTTCCATTTCGTTTAACTTTTCTTCGAACACTTTGCATGCTTGTTCAATTGGTGCAGACGTAGTCATGTCTACCCCTGCTTTTTTCAATACTTCAATTGGATAATCAGAGCTTCCAGCTTTTAAGAACTCATTTACATAATGCTCAACTGCAGGCTCTCCTTCTTCAAGAATTCGCTTACTTAAGGCCGTAGCAGCACTATAGCCAGTAGCATACTGATAGACGTAATAATTATAATAGAAGTGAGGAATCCTTGCCCATTCAAGACCAATTTCCTCATCGATAACAATGTCTTCACCAAAATATTTCTTATTTAATTTGTAGTATTCTTCTGACAGTGCATCAGCAGTCAACGCTTCACCGTTTTGAGCTTTTTGATGGATAATATGCTCAAACTCTGCAAACATCGTTTGGCGGAAGACAGTCCCACGAAAACCTTCTAGGAAGTGGTTCAAGATATACAGCCGTTTTTTCTCATCGTCGATTGTATTTAACAGGTAATCATTCAACAAAGCTTCGTTGCATGTAGAAGCAACTTCTGCAACGAAAATCGAATAGCCGCTATATGGATAAGGCTGGGTTTCACGTGAATAATAACTATGAACACTATGACCAAACTCATGCGCAAGAGTAAATAAATTATTCACATTATCCTGCCAGTTCATTAAAATGTATGGATTCGTGCCATAAGTACCCGAGGAATAAGCCCCGCTGCGTTTCCCTTTGTTTTCTTCTACATCAACCCAACGGTTATTTAATCCTTCTTCTACCACGCGTTTATAATCTTCCCCAAGTGGTGAAAGCCCTTTTAGCATTAAATTTTTTGCTTCCTCGTATTGCACTTTCATTTTTCCATCTTTTACAAGTGGTGTATACAGATCATACATGTGGAGGTCATCTAGACCAAGAATCTTTTTACGTAATTTCACATAACGATGCAGTAAATGAAGGTTTTTATTTACTGTATTAACTAAGTTGTCATAGACCGTTTCTGGAATGCTATTGTTTGAAAGTGCTGCATGACGAGCAGAGTCATAGTTTCTTACAAGTGCTGAAAAGTTGTCATATTTTACTTGTCCGCTCAGTGTTGTTGAAAATGTATTGCGAAAACTTCCATACGTTTTATACACTGCTTTGAAAGCATCTCTGCGCACACGTGAATCTTCGCTTTCTAAAAAGTTGATATAATTACCATGTGTAATTTGTACTGTTTCACCATTTTCATCTTCAATCGTCGGGAATTCAAGATCTGCATTGTTTAACATGCTAAATGTATTGCTTGACGCGCCCATCACTTCCGCAGCTTTAGCGAGTAAAGACTCTTGTTCTGCAGATAGCACGTGAGGACGTTGCGCGTTAATTTCTTCTAATGCATGGCGATATAATTGAAGCTCTTTCTTTTCTTCAAGGAAAAATTCAATTTTTTCTTCCTCAATTGATAAAATTTCTGGAAGCATAAAAGCAAATGCACTACTAATCTGAGTCACTAAATTTTTCGCACGGTCATCCAAGCTTTGGTAAAACGAATTTGTCGTGTCTTGGTCATAACGCATGTGCGAATATGTATAAAGTCTACTTAAACGTTCCATAATTCCATCTTGTAGCTTTAAAGCATTATAAAAATGATCGGCACTTTCACCAAGTGTCCCTTTCACTTCTTTCGCTTTCTTCGCTTCCTCTTGTAGTTCTTTATACTCGTCATCCCATAATTTGTCCGAAGCGAAAATATCTTCCAATCTCCACGTTTGATCTTCCTGAACTTGACTACGTTCTTTCAATTTTTTCACTACTGTGTCTTTTGACATTGTGACCCTCCTCGTTTATTCTTAAACTTTCTTTATCTTCTCTCTTTTTAACTATTCTTGCAACTTTTTTCACTTACTGAATTGAAATGTTCGATGACAACCGGTGCTGCATTTTTCCAAAACTGCGAATATACTTCTTTCTTATGGGCAATATGATCAATACATGTATACTGCTGATTTTTCGTTAACATATATCGATCATTTTCCTTCATCACAATATGAAGCTTTCCAAGTAGGTCAAAATATTCACTTATGACTAGTCTAATTTTATCCTTATAAGCTGGTGTTTGCATTACCCTCAGTTCAAGTTTTTTTTGATTTAGACATTGTGTAATCGTGTCAACCGCTTCTAGTAAATGAATGCTTCTTTCCCTTTTAAGTGCCTTTCGTAAAAGAAGGAAAACATAAGATTGCCATTCAACAGGCGAGGTTTTTAAATACATCCCCTGTCGCAGAGGCAAGCCTACCCATGGAGGAATGAGTTGGATCGATTGTTTTTCTTTATAAAAATCACATAATAATGGGTCGCGCTGCCCTTTCCCATATCGCACTCGATCTCCACACCATCTGGCGCAATAAGAACGAAATGTATATAAGGTTGAAGCCGTTAGTTTAGGGGAAGTTAACGGAAACTGTGGGAATTCGAGAGAAGAAATCTCATATGTTGATTTTGTATAGAAGAATTTATTTTTTGTAAGCGGCAGTAAATGTTCTAAGATTACAAATGAATGTGATTGAACATCGTACGTTAAGAGAAAAAACTGATGTAGTGCTTCTGAATATCGAATGAATAGCTGGTGAAAGGCTGATAAAGTGATTTGATTTAATGTGGGAGAGATGCAATCAGTGGAGAGTAACCAAAAAGGAATAATGTTATGTGTTTTGTAGCCATTTGTTCGATGATTCCAGTGTTCCTGAGCAAGCTGAGATCGTTGAAATTCAATGGCATATTCGTGATCTTCATGCACCACTGAAACATCTGCTCGCTGTGAAAGGTTACAATACGTTTTTTCAATCTCCACTACCATGTGACTGCCTTTTAACCATTCGTATAATTGCTGCTTCGCTTGAAGATGAATAGCCGATTCAGGTTCGCTAAATGATTCGCATGTGGATCGTGATATGTGAGAAAAATGGGGAATTTTGACGAAACCAACTTTCATTCTGACTTCACCATGACATTGAGGGCAATAGAATTTTGTCGAAACATTTTCTGAGCGTAAGCATTCACGAGATTTTTTCCCATCTAGCAGGACCAATTCCTCACGGTCATTAAGGGCTTGTAAAATATAGACCACCTCCTCTTTACGCTATTCGACACGTAGAGAGAATTTCCTTTAACATTTCTAAAAAAATTTCAAATTTCCTCAGCATGTAATAAAAAACCCCTTCAAGACAAGGTCTCAAAGGGTTACGAATTATGAAAAATAGTTACGAACGTTTTCAAACACTTTTTCTTTCATGACAACTTTACCGTATTCTTCTAGGCGATGCACGGTTACTTGTGTATCTAAACCGTACTCCAGTAAAACGCTTAAAATATTTTCCACATCGTTTTCTTCAAAGAGGTCTTCTGCAAATTCCACAAATAAATAGTAAACATTTTCAAATGCATACAATTTCGTTATCAATTGTTCATGGTCGAAACGCTTAGACAAAGAAATCAAGTCTTCAAAATCCTTAAACTTCATGGTGAAATCAAGAATATCATAGTCCTCCGATTCTTCCATCTCAAAATGCTCTTCCAGGTACTCTTCAATTTGATCACTTACAGATCCATCTCGTTGTTTATCTTCAGGGATTGGCAACTCAAAGCGCTGTCCATCTTTCGTCACTTGAGCTTTCGTAACGAGTATTTCCAACCCTTTTTCGAGAGCCTGGACTTGTATCCAAAGAGGACCTTCAATTGCGAAGTCTTCCTCCTGATGCACTTCATCCATCATTTCCCAGAAGAGTTCTTCACTTTTATCACGATTGTACCAGATTTCTTCACGGTCAAAACCTCTATCTTCAATATCACCGTAAGAAATGTAAAACTTCACTGTATGATCATTTATGCGTTCTATTTCCATTATTTAACTCTCCCTTCCTATGTGTTGGATGAAGGGAATCCCCCCCTAATCATAGGCCTAGCATAATGAATTGAGTTTGACGATAGGGTGATCTTTCTATATTTATTGTATGACAAAGAACAGACAAAGGGAAATCATATTCTGTCCATTTGTTTAAACATAATTTAAGAACCTATTGTTTCTAGAGTGTAGACCATTCAGTATGTAAATTCAAGTATTCGATTTGTCTCAATTTATAAACAAGTACGAGTAAATCAAGAAAAAAAGCTTGTCCCGTGGGTCACTTGCGGGACAAGCCTTTATATTGGTGGTAGCTAGTTAACCATTCTTTGGGCTTCAAGAAGCTGGAATGTACGAACCTTACGAGGAAGGAATCGTCGAATCTCATCTTCATTGTAGCCAACCTGTAGCCTTTTCTCATCCATGATAATCGGACGGCGAAGTAATCCAGGGTTTGCTTGAATCAATTCGAATAAATCTTGAAGAGGTAATGAATCTAGATCCACATCAAGTTTTTGAAAAATCTTAGATCTGGTTGAAATAATCTCATCTGTACCGTCTTCTGTCATACGAAGAACTTCTTTGATTTCTTCAACGCTAAGCGGTTCAGAGAAAATGTTTCTTTCCATATATGGAATTTCATGATCTTCTAACCAAGCCTTAGCTTTTCTACATGATGTGCAACTAGGTGACGTGAACAAAGTTACCATGAACCATTCACACTCCCTTTTTATAATCAAAAATTTGAGCTTGTCATACCTATTTTTAAATACACCTTATTTAAAATTGTTTTAAAAAGATATATTAATTTTATTATACACAATACCCGAGTAAAAAAATAGGCTTTTAACAAAATTGTCATATTTACTGTATGAACTCTATACAATCATAAGATCTTTCCGTACTATTACTATTCCCGAATTCGCGAGGAATAAACCTTTTAGCAAATGCTAAATTCTCATTTAGAAAATTTGATTGAAAACATTATAGTCCTTCAAGCATATTACGATCATTATTTTTATCCCTTTTCAAAACATCATCAACTGGATCGTAACGATCGCCATAAAAAGTTCTATCTTTATATGTATGGATCATCTCATACGTTTTCTTCATTGCATCAAAAATGACAGCCTCTGACTCATTATTAGGAGCCCAATATAAAATCTCCATTGCATTCACTTTATTCGTTGCTAACGAACGGCGGCGATACCCGATTGAAGTGGCATGTTCAAAGCCTTCACGCTTATAAAACCGTAGTCTTTTTTCAGTGTCCGTATCATCATAATCTAAAGGTTCAACTTCTAAAATAATAGGCTTCTTCTTATCCTTTAATTGTTGAAGTAACTTTCGTCCTAATCCTTCTCCACGTGCTTCACTTGATACAAATAAATAATCAATAAAGATAAAATTATCTGTCTCAGCATACATCAAAACGTGTTTAGCACTTTCATCTTTATGATAAATGTCATTTCTTTCTCTTAAAAGTGTTTCCATATGTTCTTTTGATTTCATTTCTTGAATTGGGAAATACTCATTTAGTTTTTCATACCAATGCATCCTAACTCTCCTTTAAACATAGTGACATTTCAATCATGATGATTTTATTCGATGAGGTTTAGTCTTGGGGTAAACGATTCATGAAGTACAACTACTATTATATACCCTTTATCATTATTTATTAAACAAAAAATGACGACTCATTATACAAGCTGTTTAGAAAAAGTTGAATATTGTTACAATATGTCCATTCAACCACCGAACAGCATCATGTATTTAAATAGATCTTGATTCCAATCTTAACAATCGTCTATAATAAATTATAATAAAAAATTGGGCAATCAAGAAGAATAGTACGTTCAGATCATCGCAAACTGAAGACGTAACTTTGCGTTAAAGAGTGGTTTATTTTATTTAATAAACCATCCAGAAGTCGTTAAAATGAACGAATCATTTACGACAATAAAGACGGTCCGCGGAAACGTACCATTCTTCCCTTATTTAGTTTGGGAACGAATGGTTTTTTGTGTTTGAAATGAATGACTAATAAAGGAGGATTTTTATGAAGACCATTTTTTCAGGGATTCAACCGAGCGGCACGATCACGCTTGGTAACTATATCGGTGCCATGCGTCAGTTTGTTGATTTACAAGAAGAATACAACTGTTTTTTCTGTATCGTAGACCAACACGCAATCACAGTACCACAAGAACGCCTTACTTTACGTCAAAACACGAAATCCTTAGCTGCTATGTATTTGGCTGTGGGAATTGATCCTTCTAAATCAACTGTGTTTATTCAATCTGAAGTACCTGCACACGCTCAGGCAGGATGGATGCTACAATGCACCGCCTATATCGGTGAACTTGAGCGTATGACGCAATTTAAAGACAAATCACATGGTAAAGAAGCCGTGTCAGCTGGTCTTCTCACCTATCCACCTCTTATGTCTGCAGATATTTTGTTGTACAAGACAGATCTCGTGCCAGTTGGTGAAGATCAAAAACAACATCTGGAGATTACTCGTGATTTAGCTGACCGTTTCAATAAAAAATTCAATGATATCTTTACTATTCCAGAAGTCAGAATTCCAAAAGCCGGCGCTCGTGTGATGTCGTTGCAAGATCCTTTGAAAAAAATGAGTAAATCCGATCCAAACCAAAAAGCATTTATCTCAATGCTTGATGATCCTAGGAAGATCGTTAAAAAAATTAAAAGCGCTGTGACCGATTCAGAAGGTGTCGTGAAATACGATAAAGAAAACAAACCAGGCATCTCAAACCTGCTTTCTATTTACTCGGTTCTCTCTGATAAATCTATTGAAGAAATAGAAGAAATGTATGAAGGCAAAGGCTATGGAGACTTTAAAGGCGATCTTGCTGAAGTCGTAGTTGGACACATCAAGCCAATCCAAGACCGCTACCACGCACTAATGGAATCCACCGAACTAGACGAAATCTTAGACCAAGGTGCTACAAAAGCAAATTTCGTTGCAAGCAAAATGGTGAAAAAAATGGAGAACGCGATGGGTCTTGGACGTAAAAGAAAATAATCAACCTAATGCTAGCTGAGAGTGCGTTCTCAGCTAGTCTTTTTTTTCCTTATAACAGAAAGCTGAATAAGTGTAGCACCAATCGGAATGCCATAAGTTTCCACGTGTTTTGAAATAAATTGAAAATACTGTGTAACCGTAAAGCCAGAAGGAATCAAATTTAAATAGATTGCACTATGTAACGTTCCAACACTTAGCATAAAAAGACCAAGTAGATAACAAAGTAGACGAATGATACAATCACCCCGTTTAAATAAGAGCCTTTTTCTACTGTATGTCCCAAAAATAAAGATTTGACAAAAAAAAGCGAAGAAACCTTAACAGGCCTCTTCGCTATTTACTCTATTTACACAGTCGTGTTAAGTGACTGAGCTTTCATTTCATTAAATTCTTTTTCGGAACACAATACAAAGTGCCCAGGTGTTACTTCACGCATTTTTACATTGTCACCTTCATTGTAATCATGGTCAGCCGGATCATAAGCCACCCTAGTGCGATTACGCTCATAATCCGGATCTGGGAATGGGATTGAGGACAGCAGAGACTTCGTGTATGGGTGAAGAGGATTTTTATATAGTTCTTCACTTGTAGTAAGTTCCACTATACGCCCGAAGTACATAACACCAATCCGGTCACTAATATATTTGACCATCGATAGATCGTGGGCAATAAATAGAAATGTTAACCCTTTTTCACGTTGCAGTTTTTTCAACAAATTAACAACCTGCGCTTGAATCGATACATCAAGTGCTGAAATTGGTTCATCAGCAATAATAAATTCAGGGTCTACTGCCAATGCTCGTGCAATACCGATACGCTGACGTTGACCACCTGAAAATTCGTGTGGGTAACGACTAGCATGGTCACGATTCAATCCTACTGTCTGCAATAAGTCGTAGACCATTTTAGAGCGCTCTTCTTTCGATTTGGCTAATCCATGAAGATCGATTCCTTCAGCAATAATATCAATGACTTTCATTCTCGGATTAAGCGATGCATACGGATCTTGAAAGATCATTTGCATTGTACGATTAAACTCTAGCGTCTTTGCTTTACTTTTCGCTTCATGGACGTTTTCCCCTTTATAGAGAACTTCCCCACCAGTAGCATTATATAGTCGAATAATCGTTCGACCTGTCGTTGATTTCCCACACCCTGATTCTCCAACGAGACCAAGTGTTTCTCCTTTAAATATATCAAAGGTTATATCATCAACAGCACGTACTTCGTTACTTTTATTTTTGTTAAAATAAAGTTTTAAATTTTTTATTTCAAGTAATTTCTCTGTCATCGATTACTCCTCCCCTTTTGTGTTATACACGCCAGGAGTTTTTCTTTGTCTACGCTTTACAGCTTCAGGCGGTTCTACCTTTGGAGCATCGGGATGTAGAAGCCACGTTGCAGCATAGTGAGTTTCAGAAACCTGAAACATTGGTGGCTCTTCTTCCATATCAATGGCCATGGCATAACGGTTCCTTACTGCAAAAGCATCTCCTTTTGGTGGATTAAGCAAGTCCGGCGGTGAACCTGGTATGACAAAAAGCTCATCGTCATTGGCATCAATGCTAGGCATTGAACTAATCAATCCCCACGTGTAAGGGTGTTGTGGGTTATAGAATATTTCATCTACAGTCCCCACTTCAACGATACGTCCACCATACATAACAGCCACTCGATCAGCAACATTTGCTACAACACCGAGGTCGTGAGTTATGAAGATAATTGAGGTATCAATTTTTTTCTGCAGGTTCTTCATCAAGTCTAAAATTTGAGCTTGAATTGTTACATCCAAAGCTGTTGTCGGTTCATCTGCAATTAAAACTTGCGGGTTGCATGCAAGCGCAATAGCAATAACAATACGTTGTCTTTGACCACCAGAAAATTGGTGTGGGTATTGTTTTATTCTACGCTCAGGTTGCGGAAGCCCTACGAGTTTCAGAAGCTCCAAAGCTCGTTCCATCGCTTGTTTTTTTGAAAATTTCTGATGCTTTATTAGTGGTTCTGCAATCTGTTTACCGATTTTCATTGTTGGATTCAATGATGTCATTGGATCTTGGAAGATCATCGAGATATCTCTTCCTCTAATTTTCTGCATTTCCTTATCAGATAAATCAGCTAAGTTTCTACCATCAAACAAAATTTGACTACCTTTTTTAATCTCGGAATTCGATTTAGGTAATAAACGCATGATAGATTTTGTTGTGACTGATTTACCTGAGCCTGATTCACCTACAATGGCTAGTGTTTCACCTTTTTTTAAATCAAAATTGACACCACGAATAGCTTTAACTTCCCCTGCATACGTGTTAAATGAAATATTTAGATCTTTAACGGTTAATATACTTTTCATCGGATTCCACCTGCCTTCAGTCTCTCATTTTCGGATCAAACGCGTCGCGTAATCCATCTGCTATCAGATTAAATGTAATCATTAATAAACTGATTACAATTGAAGGGATGATCAATTGATATGGATATAGCAACAACGATTTAAATCCACTTTCAATTAATGTACCTAGTGAAGCATCGGGAGGCTGTAAACCAAGACCGATAAAGCTTAAAAATGCTTCAAAGAAAATCGCATTTGGAATGGTAAACATCGTATTAATAATAATGACACCAACCATATTAGGCATCAGATGTTTAAAAATAATTCTTATATTCGTCGCCCCAAGTGTTTTTGAAGCCAGAGCAAACTCTTCATTCTTCAACTTTAACACTTGACCACGCACAACCCTTGCCATGGTTGTCCAACCTGTAATGGCTAAAGCAATTGTGATCGATAATATACCCGGTTCCAGAATCAGAATTAATAAGATAACGATCACTAGATTTGGAATTCCCATGAGAATTTCAATGATGCGTTGCATTATATTGTCGACGCGACCGCCAAAATAACCAGAAATTGCGCCATAAGATACGCCAAATATCATATCAATCGCTGTTGCTAAAAAAGCGATTAACAAAGAGATTTGAACCCCTTCCCAAAGACGGGTAAAAAGGTCACGTCCAAATTGATCCGTACCAAACCAGTAAGATTCTTCTACTTGACGGTCCTCGTATGGCGTTAACGTTTCACCTTCACGGTTTGTAATTGTACCATTAAAAGGAAGCCAATCGATGTGTTGTATAGCCTCAATTCTTGGCGGTAAGTTGTTATGCTCAGCCCTTTGGACATCACCGTCATATCCGCTTAAATAAGGACCAATAAAAGCCATGATGATCAGCATCGTTAGCAGCACTAAGCTGATGATTGCGGCCTTGTTTTTCTTGACACGAAGCCAAGCATCTTGCCAAAAGTTTAGACTTGGTTTTTCTATTTTCTCGCCCAATGATTCATCGTAATGAGCGGGCTCAAACATTTCTTTAGGGAAACGTTTACCTGAATGATTTGCCATCAGTTATTCCCTCCTGACAGTCTAATACGTGGATCAATGATACTGTATAAAATGTCAACAATAAAAATAATCACGATAAACAATGTTGCATATAGAATCGTCGTACCCATAATAACCGGATGGTCGAGTACTTTTATGGATGTAACAAATTGTTCCCCTATGCCAGGAATCGCAAATACTTGCTCGACCACAAGTGACCCTGTCATTAAAGCTGCAGTGAGCGGTCCTAAAACCGTAACAACAGGAATTAACGCATTTCTCAAAGCATGTTTAAAAGCGACTTCAAACGGAGTAGCACCTTTTGCACGTGCTAATGTAATATAATCTGATCCTAATACATCAATCATTTCTGTTCTCATAAATCGAGCTGCAATAGAGATTGGGAAAATGGCAAGAGCAATCGAGGGGAGAATGGAATATTCAAAACCTCTCCAAAAAGCAACTGGCAACCATCCTAATTTAACAGCAATAAAATATTGCAGTAATGCTGCAAAAACAAACGAGGGAATGGATTTACCCAAAATAGCTAGGAAGGTTGAACCATAGTCCATCCAAGTGTTTTGTCTAAGGGCTGCTATTACTCCTAAAACAATTCCGAAAATCGTACCAAAAATCATTGCCTGTAAACCGAGAGTTACAGATGGACCAACACGTTGTGAGATCAATTCTGTAACAGGTGTATTGCTAAATTGAAATGACACACCTAAGTCACCCTGTAAGACATTCCCCATATATTTAAGGTATTGAATCGGCACAGGCTGGTCCAATCCATACTTTGCATTCATAATCGCTAGCTGTGAATCTGTAAGCTTTTCAGCAGCTGAAAACGGTGACCCTGGAATTAATTTCATTAGAAAGTAAGACAGCGATACAATGATAAAAAGGGTAATCAGCATGTAACCAATGCGCTGCAAAACATATTTCCCCACAAAGGGACACCTCCATATTTTAAATACCGAATAATTCTACATGTTTTGACAATTGTTTTATATGGAAAAAGAGAGTACATGTTACTATACTCTCTCTCCCATACGTAATCTCGTATAAAATTTACATGAGTCTATTACTTACTCACTCTTTGAAATTGGGAAAAAGCTGAACTCAGGTCCAACATCGTGATACGTAAAGTTGTTAACATTTTCATTAACAAGAATGTTTGCTTTACGTTGATAGATTGGAATAATCGCAGCGTCTTCTTCAAGCAATACTTTTTCTGCTTCTTGTAACGCTTCAAAACGCTTAGCTGGATCATTTGCATAAGTTGTTTCTGCATCTTTTAGCAATGAATCATATTTTTCGCTTGAATAAGCCATTTTGTTGTTTCCGCCATCCGTAATCCAAAGGTCAGAGAATGAAATCGGATCAAGATAATCAGGCCCCCAGCCTGCGAATTGCAAGTCATAATCTAAAGTTTTGTCACGCTCAAGACGCACACTGAATGGTACACTATCAAGCTTAATTGAAAGTCCTTCAAGATTTGTTTCAAGTTGGTTTATAATATATTCGTCTGCATCCATTGCTGCTTCAGAGTCTCCACCAAGGTAGGATAGTTGAATTGAATCTTCCCCTAACTCTTCAAGTCCTTTTGCCCAAAATTCTTGTGCAGCTTCTAGATCATACGTTAGCATGTCTCCGTTTGCTTCACGGAAATCTTCACCTGTTTCTGGATTTTGAACAAACTCTTGTGGCACTGCATAGTTTGCAGGAATGGAACCATTGTTAAAGATATTGTCAGTCAATGATTGCTTGTCAATTGCCGTCGCAAGTGCTCTACGAATATTTTCGTTTTTAAGTGCATCATTTGTCTGGTTCATTTTAACCCAGAACACTACTGGCTCTAACCATGATACAAGGTTAGGATCTCCTTCAAATTGAGCAACAAGTTCTGATGAAAGCTTTGATGTAATTTCAGCGTCTCCTGTTTCATAGAGATTTACTGCCGTTTGTGATGCTTTTACTTCGTTAAACGTAATTTTATCTAGAGCTACATTTTCAGCATCCCAATAGTCTTCGTTTTTAGCATATTCCCATTCTGAAGCCGTGGTTCCTGCCCACGTGTCAAGAACGAATGGGCCATTAAATATAAGAGTTGACGCATCTGATGCATATTTGTCACCTTGTTCTTCAACAAATGCTTGGTTTTGTGGGAAGAACGTCGGGAATGCCATAAGAGAGTTAAAATAAGCAATCGGCTTCTCTAGCGTAATTTCTAGCGTCTTGTCGTCTAACGCCACTGCACCAAGCGTACTTGGATCTGCACCGTCATTAAAAATTTCTGAAGCTCCCTTGATTTTACCTTCCATTAGATAAGGGCCGTAATCTGAACCGGCTTCAGGGTCCAATGCACGCTGCCAAGCAAAGACAAAGTCATGTGCCGTAACAGGATCGCCATTTGACCATACTGCATCTTCTTTAAGTGTATACGTGTAAACTGTACCATCTTCGCTTACTTCAGGCTCTCCGTCAGCCACAGCAGGAACAGTTTCCTGATCTGCATTTAAACGGTTAAGGCCTTCAAACACATTATTCATTGTCGAAAAACTAACAGTATCTGCAACAATACCTGTATCCAATCCTGGGATTGAAGATGTTTCTAATACAGTTAATTCTTGTGGTACATCAGATGCTGTACCAGCATCATCGTTTGTGTCACCGTCATCATCAGTGTCGCCACCGAAACATCCTGCTAGGACCACACTAAGTGATAGCATTAAAACGAACAGTTGTGAGTATTTCTTCATCCTTTTTGACCTCCCTCTATTTATCTGAAAATAGTTACAAGTATGATTATACAAGTTTTTAGATTTTTGTACACATATTATTTATTATTTTTACAAAATTTTTTTAATATTAATACTTTATTAGTATACTATTCGGCATTTTCGATGAAATTATGACACATTATTCTAACTAGATTAAAAATTACTAATCTAAATTAATCTAGCAAACTCTTTTTATATTTGTATAACGACAAATTACGAATTAAACTGTTTATATACTAATTAAGGAGTGTTTCCATTGACGAAATTTTCTTTAGCCTTACTAGTGATCGGCTATGGGCTTTGTATTATGATTTCACTCATATATTATGGTCAAATCACCCTGCTTTCCCTCATTAACACCTCATTCTTCATTGGAGCAGGATATTTATTTTTTTCTTTTACGGTATTTGTCCTTAGTACTGGGTTTTTTGATCTTGTATCGAATAGCTTTAGAAAAATGTTGTCCATGACCAAACCGATGATAAAAGAGGAAGTAGAAGATATGCGGTCATTGTCTGATGCTATTTCTGTCGTTGAGATTAAGCCTTTTTTATATAGTGGTTCGATTATTACAGGTACAATGTTCATCGCTTTATTTTTTTACTATAGTTAAAATCAAAACAGATGATCACTCGGTTGATGTCACCCTATCTAATAAAGATTCATTCCTATCCATCGATTGCGCTTAACAAAATAAAAAGTCGTTGTCTAATTTAGACAACGACTTTTTATATCATTAGCGATTCGATTTCGGGTTAAACGCATCCTTAAGTCCTTCACCTATAAAATTGATTGAAAGAATGGTTAGGGTTAGGATGATTGCAGGCGGCATCCAGATCCATGGTTTGTCACGTAGAACGTCCGCTTCTTGCGCTGAAGAAAGCATGTTGCCCCAACTTGGTGTTGTCTGTGGAACACCAAATCCTAGGTAGCTTAATCCTGATTCTGCGACGATCAAACCAGCAAACAAGATAGTGGCTTGTACAATAATCGTTGATAGAACGTTCGGTAACAAATGCTTTATTATTACCTTAAATGGTTTACAACCGATCGATACGGCAGCTAAAATATACTCATTTTCTTTCTCAGCAAGAATTTTACTTCGTACGACACGAGCAACTCCACCCCAGCTGAGCAAGCTTATGACGGTAATTAGTACCCACAGTCCATCGACAATTCCGTGAAGGATTGAGTTAAGAACGAGGACAAAAACGAGGAACGGGAAATTTAAAACGAAATCAGTAAAACGCATAAGAAGTCCATCTACAAAGCCACCATAGTATCCAGCAACCGATCCTACGACTGTTCCAAAAAAGATCACTAGAGCAGTACATAACATTCCTACAAGCAAAGAGATTCTCCCACCGTAAAGCAGGCGCGTCCATACGTCACGACCTGATTTATCAGTGCCTAAGAAATGCTCTCCACCTGGCTCGAGGGACATTTGTCCAATATTTACTTTTACAATATCATGGGTTGTAATGTAAGGCGCAAGAAACGATACGATAATAACCATTAATAAAAAAATACTACTTGTTATCGCTAGCTTGTTACGAAGGAATTTACGTCTAGCAATAGTAAAAGGAGACATATTAATGGTTTTTATTTGCGGTTTATTGTTGTTAACTGTTACGTTCACCATTGGTACTCCTCCTCATTAATCTAGACGAATTCTTGGATCAACAACACCATACAAAATATCGGCAACCAAGTTCCCAATAAGTGTTAACGTTGATAACATCATGGTGATCGCCATCATGGTTGGATAATCACGGCTGGAGACGGAGTTCAGGAATAGTTGTCCGATTCCCGGATAAGTAAAGATCGTCTCTGTAATAATTGCTCCACTAATAATTGTCGCAATATCAAAGCCAAGAAATGTGATCAATGGGATGATCGAGTTACGCAAAATGTGAACGTTATAGATTTTGGATGTAGCAGTTCCTTTTGCACGCGCAGTACGCACAAAATCTTTTCGACTATTTTCTATAATATCATTACGCAAAAATTGAGTATAACTTGCTGTACTTAGCGCTCCTAAAACAACGGCCGGCATGAGTACGTGGTGAAAGCGACTCAGCCAATAATCAAGTGTCCCTTTTTCAAGCTGTATATCCACCGAACCAGCGTAAGGAATCCACCCTAAATTAAAGGAGAATATATAAATAGCAAAAACAGCCGCAATAAAAGATGGGATCGCTAATCCAATATAATTTAATCCTCCGATTACATGGTCACCAATCGTATACGGTTTTCGACCAGCAAAAATCCCCATTGCAAAGGCTAAAATATACGTAATCACGAGTGATGTTACACCAAGAAAGATGGTATTGGGCAGTCTTTCCGCAAGTAGTTCAGAAACGGGAATTTTGTATCTTGTTGATTTGCCAAAGTCACCTTGAAAAAATCCACTAATCCAATCAAAGTACTGTACTGGAAGTGGATCGTTATAACCTAGTCGTTCACGCATCTCTTCGATGTACTGAGGATCAGTATTGTTTGGATCAATCTCTCCACTGAGGGAATCTCCTGGCATCGCTTTCGCCAGGAGAAACACCACAATGGAGATAAGGAGCAGCATTGGAATCATTCCGATTATTCGCCGAATTGTATACTTTAACATAGATACTCTCCTTATCTAAGATACCTACAAAGTAAAGTACGATTACTCCGTTACATACCACTCATACGGGAAGTTAGAACCTGATACATCATAAGTTACTCCTGCTACACGATCACTAAGTGCAGTAATTTGGTCTAGCTCAGCAACAAAGATCATAGGAACTTCCTCTGTAACAAGTTGTTGCCACTGAACGTACAGATCTTTACGGGCTTCCTTATCGTCACCAACGATGCTTACATCTAGTGCATCTGCTAGTAATTGATCAGACTCTTCGCTTAAGAAACGTGGGTAGTTCCAGAGTTGGTCAGATCCCCAAAGACCCGTTGGATCTGGATCCGAGCCAGTACTCCACCCTCCAAAGAATGTTTCAATCTCAGGGTCATCTTCTTCAATCATATCGTAGTAAAGATTAACTTCTATCATTTCAACTTCTGCGTTAATTCCAACTTCATTCCAATATTGAACGATTGCTTGTGCACGCGTTTCAAATGTTGTATCTGACGTTTGGTAATGAGAGAATTTAGCAACGAATGGCTCTCCGTATGGATCTTCAACAAATCCGTCACCGGTAATGTCTTCGTAGCCAGCTTCAGCAAGTAGGTCTTTTGCTTTTTCTGGATCATACTCATAAGTTGAAAGGTCAGATGAATCCGCAGCAATCCAATGGGTTGATGGAACTGGCCCGTTAACTGGAGAGCCGTAACCGAAGAAGAATGCATCGATCCACTCCTCACGGTTAATTGCATGAGCCATCGCTCTACGTAGGTTTACGTCAGCATACTTCTGTTTGTCTTCATGGATGGTATTTGTTTCAGCATTAAATGTACCAAGTTTGAATGCAATGTATTGGTAAGATCTACCTGGATATGTAATAACTTTAATGTTCTCCATATTTAATGCTCCTTCAGCATTTACTGGAGCAAGATTGATCATGTCTATATCGCCTTGTCCAAGTGCACCTATAACTGTTGAGTTACCTAGGATTTGAACAATGATCCCATCAAGTTTAGGCTCACCTTGCCAGTAGTCGGTGAACTTAACTAGCTCGATAGACTCACCAGGAAGGATTTTTTTAACTTTGAATGCTCCAAGCCCCACTGGATTTTGACGAACTTGTGGAGAAGCGGACATTTCAGCGACAGGAATGCCTTCAAATTCAGTACGGTTCATTGGATAAGTCCATACGTTAACCAAGTTGTTAACGCGAGCTTCGTCAAAAGTAATTGTTACATTGTAATCATCAATGACTTCGATACCGGAGATGTTGTCAGCTGTTCCCTCACGATATGCTGGAGCTCCTGCGATCGTTTGAACGTTTGAATAACGAGGACCATCATAATCGGCGTCAGCTATTGTTTCTAGTGCAAACACCCAGTCATGTACGGTTAACTCATCACCATTGTGCCACATTACGCCTTCTTGAATCGTAAATGTGAACGATTGGTTATCCTCAGTTTCCCATGTAGCAAAGTTTGGTTGAGGTTGTAGATTTTCATCATATGTGATCAACCCTTCGTCAAATAGGTCAAGTACCTGTCCATCCGTAACGTTTCCATAGAATGCCCAGTTGAAAAGACCTTCTGGAGCAGCCTCCATACCGTATGTTAGTATTCCACCTGCTACAGGTTCACCAGCAGATGCTTCTTTATCAAATGTAGTGTTTATTTTTCCTTCAGGTGTTTCCTCTGTACTTGGATATGCACTATCCGAGACACATGCTGCTAAAAATGAAGAAAGGATTAGTTGCATCGTTAACATAAATAGTAACGACTTCTTCTTCATTCTGTTCCCCCCAAAGTTGTTTGTGATTTAGTAAAGAATACATGCTACGCGATGACCAGGTGTGACCTCCTTTAAAGTAGGTTTCACTTGATAACACTCTTCTTTTGCCAGCGGGCAGCGCGTATGGAATGCGCAACCACTTGGCGGATTTTGTGGACTAGGTACATACCCTTTCAGCACGATGCGATCTTTTCTTTTTTTCGGGTCCATTTCTGGAATTGCTGAGATCAATGCTTGTGTATATGGGTGTAAAGGTCCTGCGTACAAACTTTCATTTGTCGCAACTTCAACCATATTACCAAGATACATTACCCCAATCCGATCACTCATATGTTTAACAACACTGAGATCGTGGGCAATAAATAAGTAGGTGAGATCGAACTCAGCTTGCAACTCTTTTAACAGGTTAAGTACTTGTGACTGTACAGAAACATCAAGCGCAGATACTGGTTCATCGGCAACGATCAGTTTCGGCTTAAGCGCTAGAGCTCGTGCAATTCCAATTCGTTGACGCTGACCACCAGAAAATTCATGACCATATTTGTCATAGGCTTCTCGAGGTAGCCCTACTCGAGAAAGCAGATCTAACACTTCATTTTTCAATTCTTTTTTACCGACTTTTTTATAGTTGCGAATCGGCTCTGAAATTATATCACCGACGCTTTGTGAAGGATTCAATGACGCATAAGGGTCTTGAAAAATCATTTGAAAATTTTGTCGAGCGTGACGTAATTCTGTCCCTGAAATCGTTGTGATGTCTTTTCCATCAAATAGAATTTTACCATCCGTTGGCTTTAACAAACGTAGAATCGTACGACCAGTGGTGGATTTACCACATCCTGACTCTCCTACTAGGCCGAGCGTTTCTCCTTTTTTTATTTCAAAGGAGATATCGTCGACCGCTTTCACCTGACCCATTGTTCGCCTTAGAAAGCCGCCTTTGACTGGATAATACGTTTTTAAATGACGAATATCTAACAATGTTTCTTTTTCAACAATCGTTGTTTGCTTTGTGCTTCGTTTTGTTTTAGTCGTGTTCATCGGTCACCCACCCTACCCTTTTGCGTGCTGTTTTTGAAAAACAGGCATGCCACTGCATGGCCTGGCTCATTTTCCACAAGTTGTGGAGTGGTGGTCAAGCATTCTGGCATTGCTTTTGGACAGCGGTTTGCGAAACGGCAACCAACTTGCGGCATTTGTTGAATGGAAGGTACAAGCCCTTCTATCGTTGTAAGCGTGTCTTTTTTCCCATCCATTTTTGGTATTGCCCCCATTAAGAGCTCAGTATACGGATGTTTAGGATCTTCAAAAAGCGTTGTTACATCTGTTTGCTCAATAATTTTACCTGCGTACATAACAATGACCTCGTCACAAATTTCAGCAACGACGCCTAAATCGTGGGTAATCATGATGATTGACATATCATTCACTTCTTGAATATTTTTCAGAAGATCCAAGATTTGGGCTTGTACCGTTACATCAAGTGCGGTCGTCGGCTCGTCCGCAATTAAAAGTTTTGGCTGACAAGCGATGGCCATTGAAATTATGACACGCTGTCTCATACCACCTGACAGTTGGTGAGGGTATTCTTCCACAATTTTCTTCGGACGAGGAATCCCTACACTTCTTAAAAGGGCGATACTCTTTAGCCTTGCTTCTTTCTTACTAATCTTTTCATGGTTTAGCAAAACTTCCTGTAGCTGATAGCCGATCGTAAATACTGGATTAAGTGCCGTCATTGGCTCTTGGAAAATCATTGAGATTTCTTTTCCACGAATTTGGTTCATTTCACGTTCCGAAAGTTTTTCAAGATTTCTGCCTTCGAACTTAATTTCTCCTCCACGAACTTTCGCGATTTCATTTGGAAGAAGTTGCATAACGGACAGTGACATGACACTTTTTCCACAACCTGACTCACCAACTATTCCGATAATTTTCCGCCGATCAACTTTAAAAGAAACCTTTTCTACAGCATTGTAGTAACCCTTACCAATCTTAAAGCCCGTTTGGAGGTTTTTAATCTCAAGTAGTGGTGTTTCAACCTGGACTGAGATTTGTCTAGCCATTTGAACACCTCTAATTTTTAATATTTTCTATCAATTTATATTATTTATATAAAATACTATTACAACATTTTTTGATAATATCTAAATTTCACTATTCTAATTATCAAAGACCCGTAGATACTTCTGTATTTATCGGGAATAAGTTTTTTTAGTATTTTTTACTTTCTTATGTTTCATTACTATAAATATTTGTTATCAACCAACACAAACTATCTTTTTTGAATGATATTACAATAGAATGGATAAACAAAAAAGCAGAGTGTACACTGTGTACACCCTGCTCTGGTATCCTTATTTACTTTATTTATTCTTCATACGTTTTAAATACAATTGTAGCATTATGACCACCAAATCCTAGTGAGTTACTCATAGCTACTTTTACTTCTTTTTTCCTTGCTTCATGCGGTACATAATCAAGGTCACACTCTGGATCAGGAGTATCTAAATTGATTGTAGGTGGTAGGATTTTTTCTTTTAAAGCCAGAACTGTAAAAATTGCTTCCACTCCACCAGCTGCTCCTAATAAATGCCCCGTCATGGACTTGGTTGAACTAACAGCTAATTTTTTTGCATGATCAGCAAAAACTTCTTTGATCGCCATTGTTTCATATTTATCATTGTAAGGTGTGCTTGTACCGTGGGCATTAATGTAACCCACCTCATTTGGGTTGATGCCAGCATCTTCTAACGATTGGATCATCGCACGGACACCACCTTCTCCACCTGGAGCTGGGGCAGTAATGTGATGAGCATCTCCCGTAGATCCATACCCTACGATTTCTGCATAGATTGGAGCATTTCTTTCTTTTGCGTGCTCCAGCTCTTCTAAAACGAGTATGCCTGCACCTTCTCCCATGACAAATCCATCACGATCTTGATCAAACGGACGGCTAGCTTTTGTCACATCTTGATTGAGTGTTAAGGCCGTGTTGGCAATAAAACCTGCCATCGCCATTTGTGAAATAGGGGCTTCAGCACCACCGGTCACCATTGCATCCGCATCGCCTCGTTGAATCACTTTAAATGCATCACCAATTGAATTCGTACCACTAGCACAAGCTGTCACTGTACAAGAATTCATCCCTTTTGCTCCAATGGCAATGGACACTTGACCTGCTGCCATATCAGGGATCATCATCGGTACGAAAAATGGACTTACTCGACGGTAGCCACGTTTTGAAAATATTTCAAATTGCTTCTCAAACGTTTCCATCCCACCAATTCCTGAACCAATCCACACGCCAATTCGGTCAGCATTTGAGTCATTGATCTCAAGGTTGGCATCTTTTACAGCCATTTGCGATGACACAACCGCGTATTGTGTAAATCGGTCCATTTTCCTTGCTTCTTTTTTCTCCATATACTCTTCTATATTAAAATCCTTTAATTCTGCGACAGCTGATGCCGGGAAATCATCTTTGTTTAATCTCGTTAGTTCACCGATTCCTGATTTTCCAGCGATGATGTTGCTCCATGTTGTTTCAACATCATTTCCTAAAGGAGAAACCATTCCTAATCCGGTGACTACTACACGACGTTTAGACATTTCAGTCGTCAACTCCTTCACGTTTTTTAACTATTAATTAGAATATTTGATTAGAATGTATTTATTATCTTCCCCAGCGAAGTGCAATTGCCCCCCACGTTAATCCTCCACCGAATCCGACCATGACTAATAGGTCATCCTCTTTCACCTTCCCATTTTCAATATCTTCGACTAGCGAGATAGGAATAGAGGCTGCGGATGTGTTGCCATATTTATTAACCGTTTTTGACATTTTCTCAATTGGCAGATCAAGGCGCTGCCTTGCAGATTCCATTATGCGAATATTAGCTTGATGAGGAATTAAGTAGTCTACTTCTTCTTTTGTAAGTCCAGCTTTTTCAAGAACGCGCATACTCGATTCTCCCATTTGACGAACCGCAAATTTAAACACCTCGCGTCCGTTCATAACGAGATTTTCATTTTCTTGATACAAATGCTCACCTCCCGAACCATCTGCACCAAGATCAAAAGATAATACCCCTCTCTCTCCATTAACAGGGCCCAAGACCATCGCCCCAGCACCATCTCCAAAAAGAACGGCTGTATTACGATCTTCCATGTTTGTTATTTTTGATAGCTTCTCAACACCGACAACGAGGACATTTGTATATCCTGCATTCTCAATAAATTGCTTTGCCGTCACCATTCCATATATAAATCCTGTACAAGCAGCTGAGATGTCCATTGCTGAGGCTTTTTTGGCACCAAGCTTTTCCTGTAGCATACATGAGACGGATGGAAACGGCTGATCTGGCGTTACAGTTGCTACTAGTATCATGTCCAAATCTTCGGCATCAACATTTGCATCCTCTAGTGCTTTTACTGCTGCACCATAAGCCATATCAGAAGTGTCAACATCATCATTCGCAATGCGCCGTTCTTCAATACCTGTGCGTGTACGAATCCATTCATCTGATGTGTCCATTATTTTTTCAAGATCTTGATTCGTAACAATTTTTTCAGGTAAGTATCTTCCAATCCCCAATACTCCAGCACGCATACATATTCCTTCTTTCTTTTGGATTAAGCCGCAAAGAAATTATTTGTCTATCTCTATCTATTATCAATTATTATGACTTGGTCCTAATTTTATAACAAACTTCAATTTTTTACAACAATGACCCTACATGTAAAGGTACTTTCGCTTGTTAATGATCAAACAAACCCACTCATACCAATTGGCTAATCTTTTATAATTGCCATGGCACTTAGTGGGTTACTGTTCGTTTATTCGTCTTTTTGTGTAGCTTCTTTACATCCTAATTCGTAAGCGTCGTTCATTGCTTTTGCGAAAAGCCCCATGAATGGTTGTAGCGATTCGATTGAAACTTCAATCCCCGCTTGCTCCATACGCTCCTTCGCTTCTGGTAAATATTTCATTGCGATTTGCATGAATTCCATTGTTTTATCTTGTGCCATTAGATACACTCCCTTTTGTATTTCAACCTAACCGAATAAACGGATCTATGAAGGTTCATTTATTTACATTTATATATTACCCTACAAACTGAAGATGTTCCATCTATCTGTACGGACAACTAGTAATTTTCAATAATTTTCACGTTATCGATATTTATTTTCAGTTGATCTGTGGTAATATAGAAATAGAGTGTGTAAAAAGATAGGCGATACATATTTGTGAAACGAGGTGACGTTAATGGCTTATATTTGGACGTTTTTTTGGACATTCCTATTGATCCAAATGGCAACTTATGTAGTTAGTTCAATGAATGGAGTACCTTATAATTTTGTGACAGGTACGACTATTGCGGTTATAGCAACAGTAGCCATCTTTGTTATTGGAGCTATTATTCCTAAGCCTCAAGTCGAAGAACAACACTAAAAAACATGATCCCATATTGAATGGGATCATGTTTTTTTAAGTGTATTTCCCGAAAGAATACCCCCCTCCTCAAGGAATGATAAGGGCGTAGTGCAATGAGTTGGGTGGGTATGAATTTCGGGTAATCCTCCACTTCAAGCGTAGCTATGTGGGAGTAGTTCAATCTACCGTCATCTTGTTGTCATTTAGTTTCACAAAAACCTTTTGATGTGGCTTGATTGTCCCTTTTATTAATTCTTTTGCAAGCAGTGTTTCCAGCTCTTTTTGTATAAATCGTTTCAACGGCCTTGCACCAAACGCTGGATCATAAGCTGATTCAGCAATAAAAGCAGCTACATCATCTGAAACAATGAGATCGATGTGTTGTTCTGCCAATCTCACGCGTAGCTCTTCCACCATTTTCCTAACAATTCCAGCCATATGAACCGTTGTAAGTGGATTAAACAGAACAATGTCGTCCATACGATTTAGCAGTTCAGGTCTAAAGTGACTTCTTAGTTCTAACATAACTTTGTCTCGGACGTCATTGCTTTCATTTTGAGTATGGTCAAGCATATAAGACGATCCAATGTTGGATGTCATAATAATGATCGTATTACGGAAATCAACTGTTCGTCCCTTTGAATCAGTAATTCGTCCATCATCAAGCATTTGCAGTAAAATATTGAATACTTCTGGGTGCGCTTTTTCAATTTCGTCAAGCAAAATGACCGAGTATGGTTTTCTGCGAACTGCTTCTGTAAGCTGGCCACCTTCCTCATACCCCACGTACCCTGGTGGAGCTCCGATTAATCTGGCTACCGCATGCTTTTCCATGTACTCTGACATATCCATTCGGACCATGTGCTGTTCACTGTCAAATAGTGTTTTCGCAAGCGTTTTTGCAAGCTCCGTTTTACCAACCCCAGTTGGACCTAAAAAGATAAATGAACCAATTGGTCGATTTGGGTCTTTAATCCCCGCTCTCGCTCGAATCACAGCTTCACTTACCGATTCGACTGCTTCCTTTTGACCAATGACACTTTCAGTTAATATCTCTTCTAAACGTAAAAGTTTTTGACGCTCTCCTTCAACTAAACGATCTACAGGGATTCCTGTCCACCGCGCGACGATGTTTGCGATCTGTTCTTCTGTTACTTCTTCACGCAGTAAACGATCACCTTTATCATCACTTTTGACTTGTTGTTCAAGTGCTTTTAATTCTTTTTCAACGGCAGGAATTTGACCATGCTTCAACTCTGCCGCTTTTGTTAAATTATAATCACTTTCAGCTTCTTCAAGATCTCTTCTTAATTGATCTAGTTCTTCTCGCTTTTGTTGAATGGTTAAAATGGACTGTTTTTCATGTTCCCATTTTGCTCGCATAGCATTGCTTGTTTCTTTTAAATTCGCAAGCTCGTGACGCAAATTTTTCAACCTTTCGCGACTCGCAAGATCATTTTCTTTTGAAAGTGCAGCCTCTTCAATTTCAAGTTGCATGACTCGTCTAGTTGATTCATCTAGTTCTGATGGCATCGAATCAATTTCAGTCCTGATCATCGCACACGCTTCATCCATTAAATCAATCGCCTTATCCGGTAAAAATCGTTCTGTGATATAGCGCGTAGATAAGGAAACAGCTGTTACAAGTGCTCTGTCATGAATATTGACTCCATGATGGATCTCAAAACGTTCTTTCAACCCTCTTAAAATTGATACAGTGTCTTCTTCATTCGGTTCTTGAACAAGTACTTGTTGGAAACGACGTTCAAGTGCAGGATCTTTTTCAATATATTGCCGATGTTCATTTAAAGTGGTAGCGCCAATACAGTGAATTTCTCCACGCGCAAGCATTGGTTTTAACATATTGCCTGCATCCATCGCGCCTTCTGTTTTACCCGCTCCTACAATCGTGTGTAACTCGTCAATAAAAAGTAAAATACGCCCTTCACTCTTTTTGACTTCAGCAAGAACCGCCTTTAACCGCTCTTCAAACTCTCCTCTATATTTTGCACCGGCAACCAATGCACTCATATCGAGTTCAAAAACTGTTTTATCTTTCAGACCTTCTGGAACATCTTTACGGACGATTCGCTGAGCTAAGCCCTCAACGATCGCAGTTTTCCCCACACCAGGTTCACCGATTAAAACAGGATTGTTTTTCGTTTTTCGAGATAAAATTCGTATGACATGACGAATTTCTGAATCTCGTCCAATGACAGGATCCACTTTTCCTTTACGAACTTCTTCAACGAGGTCTCGTCCATATTTAGCAAGCGCTTCATATGTTTCTTCTGGATTTTGTGTTGTCACTCTACGTCCTCCTCTGATCACACCCACCACTTCTTTAAGTTGGGTTCGTTCAACCCCTTGTTGTTGTAGGTATGTTACGATTGGAACAGAAGGAAGTTTCATTAAAGCAATCATCATATGCTCGATTGAAACGTATTCATCTTCATATTCCTGTTGAATTTTAATTGCCTTTTTAAACCATTGTTGTGTACTATTTGAAATGCTCGAACCATATTGACTTTGGTCTCCACTAATGGTTACAAATCGAGCAATTATTTTCGTTATTTCTTCTTTTAAAAGGTGGATATCAACCTCAAGTTTGTGTGTGATTTGTTGGGCAAGACCATCCGTATCATTAATCATAGCAAAGAATATATGCTCTACTTCAATCGTATTATGTTTATGTTCAATCGCTTTATTTTGTCCTGCAACGAGTGCATCTTGTACTTTATATGTCATTTGATCTAGCTTCACTCGATCACCCCTTTGACCATTCTCGACCTTTAAGTTATCGTAGCATTTTCTTTATCAACTTGTACAGAAGGTTGGCTTTACATCGTTAGTGTTAGATGATTAAATTAGGAATAGTGTTTAGATAAAAAGCAGGCGGAGGTTTATATGGAGCTAGAACAGTTATATATCATCTTAAAGTATTTATTTTTAGGCTTATTTCAAGGGTTAACTGAACCAATTCCGGTCTCATCAAGTGGTCATTTGCAACTTGCTCAGTATTTTCTTGGAATTGAAATAGAAGTAAAAGAATTTACTTTTGAGTTAATCGTAAATTCTGCTTCACTGATTGCTGTTCTTTTGATTTATCGTGAAGATATTAAGCGTTTAATCGTTCGTGGATTAGGATACATAAAAACGAAAGATCCAGCGGACAAAAAAGAGTTTCATTTTATTATTTACCTTATTATTGGAACGATTCCAGCAGGTCTGATTGGCGTATTGTTCAGTGATAAGATCTCTGAGAATCTTTCTAGTATTACTACAGTGGCGATTGCACTGATGGTTACAGGTATTGCCCTGTTTATGATTCGTAATTTACGAGGACGTCGCGGAGAAGGCGGCATGACCATTAAAGATGCGATCATTATTGGTTTTGCACAAGCAGTTGCACTTATTCCTGGTATTAGCCGCAGTGGTGCAACGATTGTCGCCGCAATGGCGCGTGGAATTCATCAAGAAACGGCTTTGCGTTACTCATTCCTGTTATTTATCCCGGTAAGTTTGGGTGGAATGGTTCTAAGTATCTCGGACTTTTTAAAAGATGACCAATTGGCAGAGCTTTGGATTCCATATGTAATAGCTTTCCTAGGGGCCCTTATCGCATCCTACTTTTCTTTAAAATGGTTCATGAACATAATGGCCAAAGGTAATCTTGTTTATTTCGCCATCTACTGTTTAACGGTTGGGCCGATTGTATTATTGGTATTATTCTTACAATAGAAATGTATATAAGCAGCTTCGCCATATGTGCGTGGCTGCTTTCTTATCCTTTATTAACGAATTCTAACCTCTTAACATACACTCTCTTACTAAAAAGTAAAAAAGAGACCACGCATTCAAGCGTAATCTCTCCTTATAAAACTCTCAATCATGTTATCCCCAATGCAATTTTAGCGTAACGGGACATATTGTCTCTGCTCCATGGTGGGCTCCACACGATATTCACATCGACTTCTTTTACTTCTGGAATATCTGCTAAGGCAGCTTTTACTTGGTCTACAATAACTGGCGCGAGTGGACAACCCATTGACGTTAGTGTCATTTTCACTTCAGTAGCCCCAGTGTCATCCATATCTACATCATACACCAAACCTAAGTTAACAATGTCTATGCCAAGCTCCGGATCGATTACTTGTTCAAGAGCGCCCATGAGGCTTTCTTTTACATCCTTATCCATTAATATCACTCCTCTAACCTTCTAATCTTTGTCTATCATATCAAACTTAGTCCATAAGTGAAAATGTTTAGTTCAACGATTACACCCAAACCATGTAACCGTCTGAAGTAACCCTTTTCTCGTTACCTTATGTCCTTCGGCTAATCATGGATGAGGCCCCTTCAGACTGTTCAATTTCACTTGAACTACTCACCGCTTAGCTACGCTTGAAGTGGGAGATTCCTGCGAACACCAGTGCAACCAGAGTGCTCTTTGAAAACTGAAGATATGAGGTTGTTGTAGGAAATTCGTTTAACGTAAAATCTTCAACGTTCTACCGTTCACGCTTGCTGAAATTGCGAAAACCACGCTAAGTAAGTGAGCATGTCGAGTCCAACGTCCAGTTTTTTGTTTTTTAGGGTAGGGACTACCCATAGAGCCTGCTAAATAACGTGGTTGTACATTTTTAATATACCAAGTATTTCAGGCTAACGTCTACCCGAAATTCAAGATAAATAATCTCACTACAACAGACAATTTATGATATACCAAGTATTATAAATTTGCAATTATACGAAAAATGAGAGAAAGTGTTACAATAACCATTAGTTAAACTTAATTGCTAAAGGAGATCTACTGAATGGAAAAGCACCTTATTGTATTAGATCTTGATGGAACGTTATTAACCGACCAAAAAAACATCTCAAAACGCACAAAAAACACCTTGCTCAAAGCAAAAGAAAATGGTCATGAAGTGATGATTGCAACAGGCCGTCCTTATCGCGCGAGTGAGGTTTATTACAAAGAACTATCGCTCTCAACCCCTATTGTTAATTTTAATGGTGCATTTGTGCACCACCCTCTAGATAACAAATGGGGGGTTCACCATGAACCTCTTGACCTTACTGTTGTCAAAGAGATAGTAGAGGCTTGCCAAGACTTTAAATTTCATAATATTATTGCTGAAATATTAGACGATGTGTACTTGCATTATCACGATGAAAAGCTATTAGATATTTTTAGCTTTGGCAACCCGAAAATGCAAACGGGTGATTTGAGGACATATTTACCTGCAAGTCCAACAAGTTTACTTATTCACGCTGATGAAGAACATGTTGAAGAAATCAGAAAACATTTGAGTGATGTACACGCTGAGGTGATTGATCACCGCAGATGGGGAGCCCCATGGCATGTGATTGAACTTGTAAAACGTGGCCTAAACAAAGCAGTCGGTTTAAAGAAGGTTGCAGACTCATTGAATATCCCTCAAAGCCGTATCGTCGCTTTTGGTGACGAAGACAATGACTTAGAAATGCTCGAATTTGCTGGAACAGGTGTTGCAATGGGAAATGGCATTCACTCCATTCACACAGTAGCAAATGAAATTACAGCATCAAATAACGACGATGGTATCGCATTGTTTTTAGAAGAAAAGCTTAAGTTAGCTTAAATACTTAAAACTAAAAGACTCACCGTACCCTTAATTGAGGTGTGGTGAGTCTTTTTTGTTGAACAAGCCGCTCCTACTTTAAGTTCATTCATCTTTCCTGAAGAATCCAAAGACTCCGGTGGTTTGCATGACATTGGTAAATGCGTCTGGATCAGCTTTATGGATAATACGTTCAAGTTCAAATAGCTCGTAGCGTGTAATCACAATAATCAACATTTCTTTACTTTCATCGGTAAATGCCCCTCTTGCTGGAACAATAGTGATCCCGCGAACAAGTTTTTGGTGAATAGCTTGTTTTACATCACTTGATTTTTTTGTCACGATCATCGCAGTCAATTTTTCATGGCGTGTGTGGATCGCATCAATTACTCGCGTTGATACATACAAGGTTACAAGAGTATATAACCCTTTTTCCCACCCAAAGATCATACTTGCTGCTAGGATAATTCCAGCGTTCATTGTGAAGAAATATATACCTACTGGTTTATCGTTTAAACGTGATAGAATCATTGCGATAATATCCATCCCACCAGTTGAAGCCCCCCACTTTAGTGTGAAGCCTATCCCTACGCCTGCTATAACACCACCAAACACAGCGTTTAATATAATGTCTGGTGATACCTCTACAATCGGTATAATCGCTAAAAACACACTTGTAAAAACGACAGACACCACGCTGTAAATCGTAAACATCTTCCCTACTCGTAACCATCCTAAGATGATCGCAGGAATATTCAAAATGAGTAGTAAAATACCTGTGGACACAGCGATCGGTGTAAATTCGGTTAAAATATTTGATAATAACTGGGCAAGACCGGTAAAACCACTTGAGAAAACATTTGCTGGAATGAGGAATAAATTAAGTGCTATTGCATTTAGAACTGCCCCAATAATGACGACAATAATTTTTTTCGTTTCAAGCCATAGTGTTTCATTTGAAATTTTTGATAATTTGAATGACCCTTTTGTCATAGCCAACTCATTCCCTTCTTCTTGAACTATCCTTTAGTATTCACATAAACTCAGACTACTCTACACATTTCGTTGTAAATTCTCCCCACAATCGATAAACTTAAAAGACAAATCTTTTAAAAAAGGGTGATAGAAATGAGTTTGCATTTATTTGCTGACAGCGCTTCAGACTTACCAATGGAGTTTTTCACAGAACACCATATCACTTTACTCCCACTTCGTGTACATATTGAAGATGAAGAATATGAGGACCTAGTCAATATTAAGTCAAAGGATGTGTTTGATGCGATCCGAAATAACAAACATCCAAAAACGTCTCAGGCAAGCCCTCAGCAAATAGAGGAAGAATTCACTGCTCTCGCTAAGTCTGGAAATCAAGGACTTTATGTAGCGTTTTCTTCTGAACTATCCGGTACGTATCAAACGGCTGTTATGGTGCATGATCAAGTAAAAGAAGAATACCCTTCTTTAGACTTGGTTATTATAGATTCTAAATGTGCATCCCTAGGATACGGTCTTATTACTCGTCAAGTTGCTACTTTAGCCGCTACAGGAATGTCACGAGATTCTATTGTAAAAGAAGTTGAATTTCACTGTCAACACATGGAGCACCTTTTCACTGTCGAAGATTTAGATTATCTTGCGCGCGGCGGCCGTGTGACAAAAGCATCCGCATTTATCGGTGGCTTGTTAAACATTAAACCACTACTTCATGTTGATAATGGAAAGCTTGTCCCGCTTGAGAAATTACGTGGAAAAAAGAAACTTATGAAACGTATTATTGCACTGATGAAAGAACGTGGAGATGCGCTCGACAAACAAATGATCGGGATTAGTCATGGTGATGATGAAGCATCAGCAAATGAAATTAAAGCGATGATTACAGAAGAATTCGGTACGACATCATTTTATACAGGGATGATCGGGTCGGCTGTCGGCGCGCATGCTGGTCCAGGTACGCTTGCGATCTTCTTCTTAAATAAACGCCCGACTTCTACTAACTAAGGAGGAACTCATGAAAAAGAGAGTACTTGTTATCGGAGCCGTCGCTGGCGGTGCTACGTTTGCTTCTCAGCTTCGAATGCTAGACGATAAAATTGAAATCATCGTGTTTGAAAAAAATGCAACAATGGCGTTCGCGAACTGTGGGTTGCCCTACTATTTAGGTGGCTTTGTGAAACAACAAGATCACTTAATTGCAGCGACACCCCAGTCGTTTCAAAAAGATCGCAATATTGAGGTTCGCATTCAACATGAAGTGATTGCAATTGATCGTGATCAAAAGAAAATTACCATTCAAGATCACATTAAAGATACACGTTATGATGAAACCTATGACTCTCTTGTGCTTTCTCCTGGAGTTACACCTGTAGTCCCTCAAATTGAAGGTTTAAGTCATGCAAATTGCTATACTCTGCGTGCATATGAAGACATGCTCAAAATCGATGAATATGTTGAAGAAAAACCCGAATCCTCAGTCTGTATTGTTGGCGCTGGGTTCATCGGCTTGGAAATGGCAGAGAACTTTAAAGCACGAGGCTTAACTGTACATCTTGTGCAGCGTGCTGGTCATGTGTTAAACATGCTAGATGTTGAATTGGCAAATACCATAGAAGATGAATTAAAGGAACAAGGTATTCATTTATACACGGATACCACGATCGACAAGGTTGATCAAAACGGCACAACACTACATCTTGCGAACGGTAAGATAATTGAAGCAGATTTCTTACTTCTTGCTGTTGGCGTGAAGCCAAACAAACAACTAGCAGAACAGTCTAAGCTTGATATTGGTGAAACGGGTGGAGTTAAAGTAAACCGCTATATGCAAACAAATGATCCATCCGTTTATGCGATTGGTGATGTTATCGAAACGATTGATTTTATCACTGGATCACCTAAGCGCGTGCCACTAGCATGGGTTGCTCACCGCCAAGCATATGTAGCAGCAAGGCATATTGCCAGCGAACCGATTGAGTTTAAAGGAGCTCTTGGTACAGCCATTTGTAAAGTGTTCGATGTGACTGGAGCACTCCTTGGGCATAACGAAAAATCATTACGTGAAAAAAACATTTCGTTTAAAACGGTTTCCCATGAATCAAAACAACATGCCGGGTATTATCCAGGGGCCGAAAAATTAATGATAAAAGTTCATTTTTCACCAAAGGATGGCAAAATATATGGAGCACAGATCGTTGGGAAAGATGGTGTTGATAAGCGAATCGATATTATTGCTACTGCTGTCTCAGCAGGACTCACAGTCTTTGATTTACAAGAAATCGAAATTGCTTACTCACCAGTTTATTCCTCGCCGAAAGATCCAATCAATATGATTGGATACAAAGCTATGAAATAGATAAATTAACAAACCAACACCACAGGTGGTGTTGGTTTGTTAATTTATTTTGTCAACGGACCGGAAGAAAATCGTTTAACAAGATTATGTTGGACGATAATTCGTTTAGCCGGTTCCTCTGGCTTTTCAATCCGCTTAATCAACTGTTTTGATGCTTCGTATCCTAGATCAAAAATATTGATATCCACTGATGACAAAGGTGGTCTGGACATTTCAGATACTAGCACGTTATTAAAGCTCATAATTGAAATATCCCCTGGTACAGCAATCCCTATCTCATTTAATGTATTTAACACGCCTAATGCCATTAAGTCATCAGCAATAACTAGTGCGGTCGGTCGTTCAGACAATGGAAGCTCCATCAGTTCACCTACTGCATCTTTTCCACCTTCAAGCAAAAAGCTTTCATGGAGAACATAATCCTTACGATACGTAATGCCTGCTTCCTCAAGTGCATTCTTGTATCCTAAAAGACGTTCTACCGTCACAACTAAATTAACGTCCCCTCCAACAAAAGAAACGCGTTCATGACCCAATTTAAGCAAATAATCTGTCGCGTCCTTTGTCGCTTGGAAATTATCGTTATCAACATGCGTGATCTCATCGACAAACTTAAACGGTTTACCGATCATCACAAATGGAAAACGCTGTTCACGAAGATACATCAAAATACGATCTTCTACTTTAGAATAAAGCAAAACAACCCCATCCACACGGCCACCTTGAACCATTTGTACAACACCATTGTAGATTTCTTCTTCATCCATTCCCGTAACAAGTTGAAGTGCATATTGTTTTTCATGTGCTCCTTCACTTAATCCACGCAATACTGTTGGAAAAAAGGGGTTTTGAAAGAACACATCTGATGATCCAGGCGTCACGAGCCCAAGCACTTGGGTCGATTGGCTTGCCAGACTTCTCGCAATGAAGTTAGGATGATAACCAAGCTCATCCATTGCTTCACGAACCTTTTCTTTTGTTTTATCACTTATTCTCGGATTGTTTGCAATCACACGAGAAACAGTAGAAGGTGCAACATTTGCAAATTTTGCAACATCTTTAATCGTAATTGACATCGAATCACCCCCATCTTGATGGCGCTCTCACAAAACATCAGCGAAGAGCTGGTACAAATCAACTGCACCAGCTCTCATTACTGTTATTGCTGATTTCTTTTCCCACGTTTTTTCATGTAAATAAACAAACTGATAAAGAAAATCCATACAACTGCAACGGCTGATAAAAGCCAATAATTAAATCCTACTTTGTCGGTAAGAGCATAAATTTCAGCTACTTCACGGTCTAACACAATATCATAGTTTCCATTGTTTTCTCGTACAAGGTCTCCACCTAATAATCCACGTAACTCACCATCATTACGTAGTTCCTCATCAGATAGTGTAACCTTTTGAGTTGTACTCGTATTGTTAATTGCAATAATAATGATCTCGTCTTGATACTCACGTTTATAAACCAACATGCCGTGATCATTATGAAGGACGTCTAATGAACCCCGTGTAAGCGCAGGCAGCTCTTGTCTGAGCCTCCCTAGATCACTTATGTAATCCTTTAGCTCCTCATCAACGTTAAAGTCCATTAAAGGTATATTATCGGGACCTTCTCCACCATCCAGTGCAATTTCCGAGCCGTAATACATAATTGGAATTCCTGGAACAGTGAACATAAAGGCCGTTGCAAGCTCCCAGCGTGTCCCCGGAAACATATTTTCGTCCGCAGCAAGCCTTGTAAAACGACTCATTTCCTGATTATCAATAAAATTGCCCATTAAATAAGGATTTTCAATAAACTGTTGGCTATCGTCCCAATAATTAAATAAGCTAGAGGTGCTTTGGTCGACATTTTTGAATGCTGATCGCATTTGTTCCGCTAATGGAAAATCAAGAAAGCCATCAATCCCAGGATTTGCGTAAGTAGCAATTTCTCCAATTTCATTGCCATACACTTCGCCAATCAAGTAAAAATTTTCTTTAACAGATTTTACTTCCTGTGAAAATTCGGTCAAAAAATCGGCTGTTACGTGCTCTACATTATTTAAACGGTAACCATCAATGTCCGTTTCTTCAATCCACCATTTTGCCGCATCAAATAAATACTCACTTACTTCCGGATTTTCCGTATTCAATGCTGGCAATCCATCGATCCATTCATTTTGCACGTGATCTAAATCGTTGTCCATCGGGCTCTCCTCGTGGTACCAATCTTCTTTTTTGGAGTCACTCACCCATGGATGATTTGGCCCAGTGTAGCTAACTACAAAATCAAGAATTACCTTGATTCCACGTTCATGTGCCGCGTCAACTAATTGTTTAAATTCATCGATTGAACCAAAATGATCTTCGGTTTCGTAAAAATCTTCAATCCAATATCCATGGAACCCGCCCTCTTCATTTTGAAAGATTGGCGTTAACAGCATCGTGGTAAATCCCATGTCGTCAATGTGATCTAAACGATCTTGAATCCCTTTGAAGTCACCACCGTGGTATGCAAGTGGATCTTGCGTATCGATGAATTGATCATTGGAGGAATCACCATTTGCAAAGCGATCCACCATTAAAAAATAAATTGATTCATCCTGCCATTTTCTCTCTTCCTTTTCAACAGCGAACGCACTTGTGGCAAAAACGCTATTAAAAAGGAGGATCGTGATGAGAAAAAGAGCTCCATTGACTCTTCCCATCTCTCTCCCTCCTCCTCTGTCTCTCTCTATTCTTACCCTTTTGTTCCTCCAGCAGTTAAACCTGAGATTAGGAAGCGCTGGGAAAGTAAGTATACTACTGCGATTGGTACTGCGATCAAAATCGAACCTGCTGCGAATCGAGTGAAGTTGTTATCAAATTGGTTACTGATAAAATTGAATAACCCAAGAGCCAACGTAAACTTTTCTGGATCACGCAAAATAATACGTGGTAATAAGAAGTCAACGAAAGGAGCCATGAAATTAAACAACGCAACCACACCAAGAATCGGTTTTGCAAGTGGGAGCATAATTTTGAAAAACACACCTAAATGACCTGCTCCATCAATACGTGCTGCTTCATCTAGTTCACGTGGTATTGTATCAAAATACCCCTTTACTAGCCAAGCATTAAATGGAATTTGCCCGCCAATATAGATCAAAGTAAGTCCAATTAGTGAATCAAATAATCCAATCATGTTCAACATCACGTAAATCGCTACCATCGCCATGATCGCGGGGAACATCTGTAGAAGTAAAAATGCATACAACCCATATTTCCGCCCAACAAAGCGATAGCGAGAAAATGCGTACGCGACAAACGATGTTATGACAACTGAGAAAAACGCATTTGCAAGCGCTACATAAACACTATTTTTATACCACGTTAGATAATCGCTGTTTGGATCTGTGAATAACCACTTATAATGAACGAGCGACCAGTTTTCAGGGATTAACTGAGCAGAATAAAGGCTTGTACCAGGATTTAAGGACATCCCAACGGTCCAAAGCAATGGATAACCAATGACAACTGCCATAAAAGTTAAGAATAAATAAATGAACATTACCTCTAAACGGGACTTTGCTTTACGACTCATCAAGTTTTCTCCTCCTCTTTAAAGGCACGCGTTCTTGTAAATTGGAAGATTGCAAACCCAGTAACAATTAATCCGAGAATAATCGTAATAGCAGCGGCCATACTATATTGATTTAATTCAAATGTTAGGTTGTAAACCCATGAAATTAAGATATCTGTTCCTCCGGCGTTTTGCCCCCGTACAGGTGGTCCTCCTTCATTAAACAGATAAATAATATTAAAGTTATTAAAATTCCCTGCGTACTGCATGATTAAAAGTGGTGCAGTTGCAAAAAGTACATGCGGGAGTGTAATATGCTTGAATTTTTGCATACGGCTAGCACCATCAACATCCGCCGCTTCATACCAATCCTTCGAAACACTTTGAAGAATGCCAGTAAATAAAGCAAAAACAAATGGGAAACCAAGCCAAGTCTGTATCATGATTAACGCAATTCTTGTGTAGAATGGATCTTGCAACCATGGGAGTGAAAGATTGAAAATTGCTAGAATATCCGTATTTACAGCTCCGAATCGATCATTAAACATCGCGGAAAAAACCAAAATAGTTACAAATGCCGGAACTGCCCATGGTAAAATTAAAATCGTACGAATCAATCGTTTAAATTTAACTCGAGGATCATTTACAATCAAAGCTAAAAATAGCCCAAGTGAAATTTGGAGTGTTGTCGCAACCAAAGTCCAGACAACCGTCCATGAAAATACACTAACGAACGTGTCTCTCCATACACCTCCATCATTACCAATAAATAGTCTTTCAAAGTTTTCAAACCCTACCCATGACAGTAAAGCACGTGGAGGTTGATTGTATTGGCTATAATCCGTAAAAGCTAATGTAAACGTGAAAAGAAGAGGCAACACTACGATAAATACAAGCATAATTAATCCAGGTGTTACAAAGAAATAAGGAAAACCAACGTCCCATACATTTTTTAACGCTTCTCTTGGGGTTAAAATTTTTACACCGTCACGAATTTTAATCGCATCTTTTTTTGCATCTTTAACGTTCGCTACATACAACGTAATCGCAAACGCAATAAGAATAATTGAAATCAGCCCATAAATTAGAAGAATAATTGAATGATCTGTGCCCTCTAATGTACCAAGCGTTAAAATACCCCAGATCCCATGGTTTAAAAAACTACCTAATGTCAAAATGAATGACACTTCTAAAATGAGAAATAAAACCCCTTTAATGTATCTGCGGTTGTAAATTTGCCCTAGACCCGCAAGTAAAATTGATAAGAGTACAGCTTTATTGGGGTTGTGCTGTTTTTTAGCTGTTGGCTTTGCAATCGACACGTCATCGCCTCCCTAGTAAGGATGATCAATAGAAAATCAAATCAATTTATCCTATAAAATACAGTGGATAGAAAGAGGGAATCCTTCTATCCACCAAAGTCATATTTTTTTATTGTAATGCAGCGATGTTATCTTTAATTTGTTGCACAGCTTCGTCTAACACTTCTTGAACATCATCACCTTGGCCAATGAAATGGAGTGCATCATTGATTGGATCCCATACTTGTTGCATTTCAGGTGTTGATGGCATTGGTGTACCATATTGAATTTGTTCAGCGAAAGGTGCGATAAGTTCATTTGAAGTAACTGCATCGCTTTCAAGAGCCGCTTGGTTTGCAGGAAGTTCACCAGCTTGTTCAAAATAAAGCGTTGAGTTTTCTTCATTGGTAATGAATTTCATTAGGTCAGTTGCCCACTCTTTATTATCTGAGTACTCAGATAGCATCCATGATTTCACACCTACAAAAGATGTTGCCTTATTGCCGTCTACCGTGGGAAGAATAGCTGTTCCTAAGCTATCGTTCAGTGCTTCTTCATAAGCAGGAATGCTCCAAGGACCCGTAATTACTGTAGCAACTTTACCGTCTTGGAAGAGGCCATTCATGACGTCAGCCTCCATCTCTACTGGAATGTATCCACTTTGGTACCAAGATTGAATTAGTTCACCACCTGCTACTGCGCCTTCATTGTTAAGGCCGATGTCGGAAACATCATATTCTCCTCCTTTATTGTTAAACACGTAAGCTCCGTTAGCCCCGAAAAACGGATATGAAAAATAGAAATTAGCTGCTTCCATTAAGAACCCGTAAGTATCTGTTGAAGTATCCGTTTGCTCTTCAGCAATCGCCATCAACTCTTCCATTGTCGTTGGTGCCTCGTCAACTAAATCTTTATTGTAGAAAGTACCGTATGTTTCAACAACAAGAGGAGCTCCCCAAATTTCTCCATCAAATGTTACTGCCTCTATTGCTGTTTCTGAATATTCACCTTCAGCATCCCCAAGATCTACTGGTGTAGCTAGATTTTGAAGAATGATGTTTCCAATACGATCATGCGGTTGGAAGAAAAGGTCTGGACCGTTACCTGCAGGACCATCAAGATTTAACGCTTCAATTTGATCAAGCATGTTCATTGGCGTTGCTTCAATTTCAATTCCAGTTTCTTCTGTGTATTTAGAAAAAATTTCATCTAAAGCCGCTTTTTGATCTTCCACAGGGTTTACCCATACTTTTAATGATTCTGGCTTTTCAGCTTCTTCTGGCTCTTTTGCCTCATCACGATCTGGTGCGCAAGCTGCTAGCATAACGACTAACAGCAGAAACATAGCAAAAATCAAAAAATACTTTTTCAAAATCCATCCCTCCCAAAGGTTTTATACTGGTTTGGACAAACGTTTGCACAAAATCTTTTTAAAAAATGTCGAAGAAAATCCTAACAACACTTAATCGCTGGCATTTTGTTGTGAAAGCGTTTGCACAATCTACTTTTCATTATAATCCAATTTTAAAAGAATACAATAGAAAATTTCCATTACTCTCTCAGAAAATCATTATCTATTCGTGACCTCTCTTAAACTACTACTTCCCTTTGTCGTACGAGCCTCTTAATTGAGACCGGCAAACGCACTGTCACAAACTTACTTACAAACGAAAAGTATAAATGGAAAAACGGTCATATTAAAATCGATCCGACGGATGGGTTATTTTGAAAATACATTAAATAGTTATTCAGGGGCTGGTACAAAGGATTTTTCATTTCTTGTCAGTCCCTTTGCTGTTCAACAGCAAGGAGGAACCACACATGAAAAAACCAGTAAAGCTTACCCTTTTCGCCTTAACCTGGCCTATTTTTATTGAAATTTCTCTGCACATGCTTATGGGAAACGCAGACACATTGATGCTAAGTCAGTTTTCTGATAATAGCGTGGCAGCAGTAGGTATATCAAATCAAATTTTGTTTTTAATCATCGTCATGTTTGGTTTTGTTGCAACAGGGACCTCGATATTAGTTGCACAATATATAGGAGCTGAACGCCATCGAAGCGCTGCTGAGATATCCGTCGTTTCAATAGCAGCAAATTTAGGCTTTGGTGTGCTACTAAGCATGGCGATATTTATATTTAATGAACAAATTCTACAACTTATGGACATTCCCAATGAATTACTAGCTGAATCCACAGTCTATCTAAAAATTGTCGGTGGACTTTCGTTTATTCAAGCACTCATCATGACAACAGGTGCCATTTTACGGAGCTATGGGTATACCAAGGATGCCATGTATGTCACGCTTGGTATGAATATTTTAAATGTGATCGGAAACTATTTATTCATCTTCGGGCCTATGGGATTCCCTATTTTAGGTGTAGAAGGTGTTGCATATTCAACCGTGACAAGTCGATTGATTGGACTAATCATCATATTGATTATTTTGTTAAAAAGAATACCAAATGCCTTACCATTTAAGGAGTTATTTTCTCTTCCTAACACACATATTAAAAACTTGCTTAGAATCGGCGTTCCTTCTGCCGGTGAACAGCTCTCTTATAATGCTTCCCAACTTGTTATTACTGCGTTTATTGCCATGATCGGAACGGAAGCGATCACCACAAAGGTGTATACGCAAAATATTATGATGTTTATCTTTTTATTTGCGATCGCAATCGGACAAGGAACACAAATTATCATTGGTCACATGGTTGGTGCAGGAAAATATGAGGAAGCATACAAGCGATGCCTTAAGAGTTTAAAACTCGCCATTTTAATTTCCTTGATTATGGCCATTGCCTTCTCGTTTGTATCTAGATCGTTGTTTGGACTTTTTACTGATAATCAAGACATTATTACACTTGGATCAACACTAATCTTATTAACCATTATTTTAGAGCCTGGACGAAGTTTTAATTTGGTCATCATCAATGCATTGCGTGCAGCTGGCGATGTGCGCTTTCCAGTTTATATTGGTATTGCCTCTATGTGGGGAATCGCTGCCACTCTCTCCTATGTATTAGGGATCGTTTTCGGTCTTGGACTTATTGGTGTGTGGATCTCTTTTATTCTCGATGAATGGCTCCGAGGTATTTTAATGCTACGCCGTTGGCGATCAAGAATATGGATCAGAAAGCAATTCGCGCAGAGAGAACAATAATTTAAGTAAACGTAAAAAAAGAGTTCACCACTTGGTGAACTCTTTTTCATGTTATAAAACCTAACATTAAAATTATTTTATTTTAAAAAACGGTTGCTTTTTATTAGTTTTCTGAATATTATTAGATAAATAACTCATTTGATGTTATAAAAACTAACACAAGGAGCGGTTCAGATGAAAAAAATCGAGGCAGTTATTCGTCCAGAAGTGTTTCAAGAACTTCGGGAATCTTTGGTTTATATCGGAATTAGTGGCTTAACTGTATTTGAGGCAGCAGGATGCGGAAACCAAAAAGGAAAACAAGGAGCTTTCCGTGGAACCACTTTTGAACTCCCACTCGTTTCACGAATTAAAGTGGAGATGGTAACAGAAGAACACATGGTGGATAAAATTATCGATACCATTCTCGATGCTTGTGGAACAGACCAAATTGGAGACGGTAAGATTTTCATCTCACCCATTGAAGAAATAATACGTATTCGCAGTGGAGAACGAGGAAAAGAAGCCGTGTTATAAACAAAAGCAAAGACAGACGTTTAGATAGCTAGATAAACAAGCTAGAAGCGTTTATTCAACAACATTAATTTTGGAGGTGCAACAATGAAAAAGAAAATTGGAGCAATCGTACTTGTAGGAAGCATATTATCAACCAGTACACTCGCAGCTCCCGCCACAGCAGAAAGTGTTCAATTGTCACTTGATACGATGTGGGTTATGATCGCTGCCATTTTAGTATTTTTTATGCATGCAGGTTTCGCTATGGTGGAATCAGGATTTACACGAGCAAAAAACACATTAAATATTTTAATGAAAAATTTACTAACAATTTCAATCGGCTCTATACTATATTTCTTGGTTGGTTACGCCATAATGTTTGGTCGTTCAAACGGGTTCATCGGTACGAGTGGGTTTGCTTTAAATGGAGTTGAAGACATCGGCTTCTTCTTATTCCAAGCTGTTTTCGCCGCAACTTGTGCAACCATTATTTCAGGCGCTGTTGCTGAACGCATGAAGCTAAGTAGTTACTTGATCTTAACGATTCTGATGACAGGTGCGATTTATCCGGTTGTTGGTCACTGGGTTTGGGGTGGCGGCTGGATTTCCGAATTAGGATTTGTTGATTTTGCCGGTTCCACTGTCGTTCATTTAACCGGTGCAGTTGGAGCGTTTATTACAGTCCTATTTCTTGGATCACGTGTTGGTAAGTATGATGGGAAACGAGTCAACGCGATCCCTGGACATAACATTCCAATTGGCGCATTAGGAGTATTTATTCTTTGGTTTGGTTGGTTTGGTTTTAATGGAGGAAGTTCATTGGCTGCTGATCCAACACTTGTGCCTACTGTTATTTCAACGACATTATTATCTGCTTCAGGCGGGGTAATCTCGTCTGCTCTTTATACAAAAATACGATTCAAGAGAATTGACCCTTCTATCACACTAAACGGTGCTCTTGGCGGACTTGTTGGGATCACAGCAGGAACAGCAAACGTTTCATTGATAGGAGCGATTGTCATCGGATTAGTAGCAGGCGTTATTCTTGCAGAAGGGATTCGATTGATTGATGTCGTGTTACGTGTCGATGATCCAGTAGGCGCGATCGCTGTGCATGGTATTTGTGGCATTTGGGGTACACTAGCCGTTGGGTTGTTTGACTCAGTACACGGAGTATTTTATGGCGGGGGCTTCCAAATGCTTGCTGTTCAAGCAATTGGTGTTGGAGCAGTAATCACGTGGACATCACTTGCTGTTGGGGCAACCGTGTTCATCATGAAATCAGCTGGTAGTATTCGCGTTTCAAGAGAAGAAGAACTAGCTGGATTGGATTATGCTGAACATGGTTCAAATGCTTATGAATTTAAAGAAGCACTCGTATCTTCAAGCTCATCACAAACGGAAAATACAAATGGTGATTTAGTAGAGCGATTGAATCAACTTGGAGCGTCAATGAAAAAACAAAGAGCGAGGAAATCAGTTTAATTTTTGGAAGGTCATATAGCCAACGTTTTCCCGTTTTCTTAACAGGTAGTTTATATACAAAACGAGTGATCGGAAGAGAAACACTTCCAATCACTCGTTTTTCTTTTCAAACAAACTCACCACTTAGCGCGTGAAAACTTTATAATTATTATGACGTATTTCGTCCAAGGTAGCCCAATAATTCATCATATAAAGTTAAGGATCCTTTCAATATCTGAGATTTCTAATCTCTTCAACATTCTCGACAAACGAAAGGTATAGTGAGGTAAGCTAAATCTTTTTGTCTACTACACCTAAATCAAATCATAAGTTTTTTAAAATTAAACTTTACTTACCATTCATAGTAATATGTAAGTGACTTTGCGGACAAAACAAAAAGTCGCTCGAAAGCGACTTTTAAAAGACTTACATGAAGAAATTGAATCCAACTGGCAAACGGAAGCCTAAATATAGTGTTCCTAAAAGTGCCAAGATTAATAGAATCCACATTACGCCCGTTGGTTTTCCTTTTTTACTACGCACAAGAACCATTTCCATAAATCCAATCACTAAGACTCCTAGCAAAAACTTGACACCGTAAAGTGCTGGATCGATTGATGAATGAATAAAAAACAGTGCCGCTCCTGTGCCAATAATCAATAGATAAAATAGACGTAGGACCATATGCGAAATCTTACTACCCTTCACCTGTCCACTTTTATGTAACCCAACAGCCACAAAGAATAGAATTAAACCAATTACCCACGTTGTTATGTGTAAATGCGTCGTTTCAAACATAGTAAACCTCCTACTAACTAAAATAGATTGCAACTCTATCGTACCATATTTCCCCGTATTTAATTGCCAAAACCTTGTCTCTTTCGTGAAAATAAACCTAAGCCATTTAAAAACCGACTGCATCGAGCAGTCGGTTTTTAACTTATTCTCCTATTCCATTATTCAATGTTCCAATCCCTTGAATCGAAACCTTCACTTGATCTCCTTTTTTCAAGAAGATTGGTGGATTCAATCCTTTTCCTACTCCAGCAGGTGTACCCGTTGCAATAACATCTCCCGGTTCGAGTGTCATGCCTTTTGATAGAGTTGAAATAATTTCTTCGATTGAGAAAATCATGTCTTGTGTATTGCCATTTTGGCGAATTTCGTCATTTACTTTTGTCACAATACTTAACTCATTAGGGTAGGGAATTTCATCTTTCGAAACAAGATAAGGTCCCATTGGACACGTTTCATCCAAGCTTTTACCAAGGAAAAACTGCTTATGTTTCGCTTGTAAATCTCTTGCTGTAATATCATTTAAAATCGTATAGCCAAATACATAATCGATCGCTTGCTGTTCTGGAATATTTTTTCCTTTTTTTCCAATAACAACAGCCAACTCTCCTTCATAATCAAGTTCTTTTGTTAACTCTTCATGAGGTGGAATGGGCGCGTGATCACCAGTAATTGTGGTCGATGCTTTTGTAAACACAACAATATCTTTTGGTAGATCTTTCTCAGACCCCATTTCAAGAACATGATCTTGATAATTCTTTCCGATACACATAACGTTTTTAGGTGTACGAGGGATGGGTGCCTCCCAAACTAGGTCCATAAATTTCACTTTGTAACGTGAAACTTGATCACTTTCTACTGCTGCGCTGATACATTTACGAACCGTTTCTTGCAGCTCCATTCCGTTTTGAATACCTTCTAGAAGAGTAGCAGGTACGGACTCATTTGGAAGTAACTCTTTATGAATTCGTACAATATTCCAAGCAGCTTCTTCTTTTTTTACTTTCACCCCGTACAGCAGGGCGCCTTCAAAACGAAAAGATAGAAATTTCATTGGATGAACACTCCTTAAAGTCTGAATTATTATTCTATTATACATTCTTTCTCTCTTTAGTGTACGGTTATTTTACTTTTTTCCCGTATGAAAGTCGTCTCCAGAGAGATTCCATCGGACCACGCTGAAATCTAGCTAACCACAACTCTGATAAAATCATTTGAACGACGAAAATTGCTAGAGCAAGTAGTATACTAGTTGAAAGATTCACTTCATCGTATAACCCCAATCCATAGCTGTAAAAAATTAATGTTCCAATCACAGACTGCAACAAATAGTTTGTCAAAGACATGCGACCCGTTTGTGCAAATGGACGTAATAGCTTGACGCTCTTTGTACTCGTCATCAGCAAAGCGATTAGTGCCATGTATGCCATGGACAGCAACGGACCACCGACGAAGTCTTGGATAAAGGAAAATGCTAGATTCTTCTCTCCCCAATACGGAGCCGTCTTTAACACTAATGCAATTGGTAATGTAATTAGCGTGATCACTAGCAGTGATTTTTTCTTCTCTTTCGCTCGTTCTAGTAATCGAAGCTTTGAAACGCCTGCTCCAATCATCATTAAGGGAAGAAGTGCAATAATCAACGAGACAAAAGCAGTTGGACTGTTTGCAAACATCCAGTCATTGTACCTTTGAGCAAAAATATCTCCAATACTCCCGTTTCCATATGCATCAACTGATGATTGAATTTCTTGCACACCGCTGAAGTACGTTACACTTATGGGATCAACTACGTAAGCAAGTACAAGCACACCAGAGATCAAAATTTGAGGTAACAAGAATAGTATAAGCCCTAGTATAAGCAACCATTTCCCATCCAACTTCAACAACCATATTAATAAAAATCCAACCATTGCATAACTAATTAAAATATCTCCTGACCAAATAACAAATGCATGAATTACTCCAATTACGAGTAATATAAATAGTCTCTTCATAGCAAACGGAATGAAATTGGTTCCCTTTTCGATCGAACGGCGGAATTGAATAGCAAGTCCATAACCAAACATCATTGTAAATATCGGATAAAAGCTTGCTTGAATAAAAACATCTATCCACCAATAAACTGGACGATTAATTGAATCTCCCCACCATGTGTATGGATCGTAATAATACATCGGTGAATGAAAGGCGATCATATTGACGATAAAAATCCCTAATAACGAAAAACCTCTCATTACATCAAGTGAAGCGATTCTGCTCGATGGTTCTATAGGTTGAAGTTTCACATTGACTCCTCCATTCCACTCTCATTTTCACGTTTTTATGTATCCAACATATAATGTAACATCATTCGAATAACTTTGCGAAAGGATGTTTCTCATGCCTGGAATTGTAGGATGCATTCAAGTTCTCGACATCGGATCAAGCGCTGTCATGCATATCGGCGATTGTTATTCCATCCAACCATACTCCGCTACTAAAACATTTGCAGGCGCAGGATCATTTAATACAGGAGATGGACTATACGTTACGAACCATCAATCAGCAACAAATACGTGGGACAATGATGTAGTCGATCAACCTATAGGGTTAACACTATGAGCAAGGTAACAATTAATCAACAAATTTCAATTAATCAACAAATTTGTATCAATATGATCAAGATTGGATTTATGTCTAATTCGTCCGTCTTACAAATTGGGACTTGTGGCACGATCCTATCATGTTCAGAGACAGCAAATACTGGTGGTTTCATAGGTCCTACACCAGAAATCGAAACATCTAAAACACAAGTCATCGATCCAAATACCAACCTTGATTAACTGGGAGGTGTTGTCATGCAACAACTGTATCATCAAATCTACATTTTACAGCAACAGCTTGCACAATGTATGGATCGTTTAGGAAAAATCGAACAACAACTCGATGATGGATCCAATGAGCAACGATCCCCTTCCACTATTCACATTGAAAAAATAGAATATAAATTTGATCAGTTAAAGGTAGAAACACTCGAAGGAACCTTATCGATCGGTTTATCACCTACTGAACTCGCAAAGCATAATGTGGAGATACCTTGTTGCGATACGGCCGATCCTACGTATGAACAAACAAGACAGTTTATTGAAAATCAAATTCCAACTATATTCGCTGGTCATTCTTCTATCGTGGACCCTGCTGGACAACCAATTTCAAAAGAGCAGCTGACAGATCAACTCCTACAACAGCTCCCCCAACGAACAGAACAGCTAAAAGCAAACCATAAAGGGCCAGCTCCTTTATCTAACGAACAACTAACTGCTTTACTCAATCGTGATGTTGCCCATGCACTTCATGCGCTCCGTGCGCAACAACCTAAATCAGGAGAAGAGGGATCGCATTGATAATCGTTCAGCAACAGGAAAATAAAATTGATTACCTCGAAGTTAAAATTGTGTCAACTTCCTCACTCGTTCATATGGGGGATGTTGGATGTATCCAACTCGACTCTGCCTTTGATTCTCCAGCAGAATCGGTTGTTGAAGGTACATTTGTACCTCTAATACCACAGGGTTAGTCATGTATTCAAAAATTGGAAACGTATCTATTATCGACTTTTCATCTTCATCTGTTCTTCAAGTTGGTGATTCGAATAACATCGACAGCTTAGCAAACGTCTTCGCGGTTCAACGACAACAAGAGCAATTCTATAATTTTGAAGCTCCTTATTCCATGTATCCCATTTTTTCTAGACCACCAAAGCCCTTCCGGTGTAGTTGTCCACCAACGTTGAACTACCCCAGCAAGAATACGGTAGGTATATTTCGCAATATAGGTTTCGACGCTGCTTCAGTCTTGCATGTAGGAAATACGTGTCATGTTCGAATGGTCTCTCGTGTAATAAATGTTCGTCAACTAGAAAAACCCTTGCAGGACAAGGAGGCAGAACCGGCCGTTCCCGGTATATTGGTACCACTACAACCACTGGGTTAATCCTGTATTCAAATATCGGAAACGTTTTATTACCAACGTTTCATCTGCATCTGTTCTTCAAATTGGCGATTCGAATAACACCCGCAGCTTAGCGAACATCATAGCGGTTCAACGATAACAAGAGCAACTCTTTAATTTTGAATCTCTTTTTCCATGTAATTCATTTTCCCTCGAACAGCAAAGCAGTTAAATTGCCAGCCAACTTTGATCCGCCCCAAGCAGGAATGTGGTCGATTTATTTGGCTCTAAAGATCTCGACGCTGCTTCAGTCTTGCATGTAGGAAATCCATGTTATATTCGAATGGTCTCTCTTGTAATAAATATTCGTCAACTAGAAAAATTCTCGCAGGATAAGGAGTGAGTTAATTGCCTGCTATAGTCGGCCCCGTTCAAATAATAAATGTTGGAGCTGGGACTGTTCAATTTGGAGATATTGGTATCAATTCTCCAAAAAGTTCTGAGCAATCCTCATCTGGCTCTGGGTCGTTTAACACTGGTCCATTTATTCTCAATAATAATATTTTTAGTGTAAACCCAACGATTTCTACAAGCGGAATCAACCAACCCATTGCTGGAACCCTCTAACAAAGCAACATTTTTTCTTGTATAAAGAGTAAAAAATGACGTAGTGTCTTCCCACTACGTCATTTTTTATTGTATCTTATTTGCTAGTCGGTAGGGTTAGCACATGTCCACCATCAAAGAAAAATAAAACTGACTGGTCAATTTTTCGATTGAGAGTGTGCTCCAGTGCTAACTTATAAAGGCCCATTTGGGTAGAATACCTTCTTTCCATTACCCTTTTTGCTTGGTCAAAACCTTCTTCAAATCGATCAGTTATGCGGTCGGTTTTATAATCTAAAAGAACGATTCCTTGTTCATCCTCTAGCAAACAGTCAATAATCCCTTGAATAAGCACTTTATCTAAAGGGTCATTTTGTAAGGGGAGAATTCCTAATTCTGAAGATTTTGCTACAAATGTAAACGGAATCTCTCGCTGAACATGTTGAGCGTTCAACACTCTCTTACCTAAACTGGACTCAAAAAAGGCTAAAATTTGATTTCTGTTTACTACAGCTTGTTGTTCTGAAGTTAATAATTCTTTCACTACAAGTTCTTCAAGTAACACCTCTAGCGATTCGTTTGTTGGCTCCTGATCAAGAGGAATATGTTGCATCACTGTGTGCATGATCGTCCCTTTTTCCGTCGGTGTAATTTTTGCTTCCTGCATAAAACGTGGTCGATCAAAAGCTTTTTTCGATAAATTAGTCGTAAAATCAAAAGCACTTCGTTCATCCCGTACCTCGTTCATACGCTTAATATCTGATACAGACTGCTTGGAACGTCTTTTCGTTGTTTGTTGAAATGGATATTCCCATGTTAATCTACTTAGAATCTCTTCTTTATCGTCACTTCCAGCTGGAACTATTTTGTGTTGTGATACAAGGTCCAAATACGCTGCTTGCTGTTCTTCTTTTTCCTCTATTTTCTCATGATCGCCTGAAGGTAAGAGCTTGATTGACCACATCGAAGGGTCTTCCAAATAGCTTGTGGGCTGCTTATTTTGAATGACAGAAGCATCCTTATGACGCATTAAAGCAGGTCCAATCCAATCAAGATAAGATTTAGCTGCTTTTCTTGTGAAGTCAGGAAGCAACCATTGTGCATGAGTAGCCGATGTTTGCCATTTCTTCATCACTTTTGCAGCGTCAGAAACAGTTCCTATCAAATAGAGTTTCTCTTTAGCTCTCGTCATCGCAACGTAAAGAACTCTCATTTCTTCCGATAAATTTTCAAGTCGTTTCTTTTCTTTGAAAGCAAGCTGCGGTAACGTGTCATAGCTTATTCGTTTTTCTGGTTGAATGTAAGGCATCGCAAGTCCAAATTCTTTATCCAAGAAAAAGCGACCTCGCAAATCCATTTCATTAAATGTACGTGCCATTCCAGACAAGAAAACAACTGGAAACTCCAGCCCTTTACTCGAGTGAATGGTCATCAGTCGTACAACATCTTCTTGCTCACTCAGTGCTCTTGCAGCACCTAAATCATCTCCACGATCTCTCATTCGTTCGACAAAACGTAAGAAACGGAAAAGTCCGCGAAACGAAGTCGATTCATACTGGCGCGCTCGATCGTATAGGGCTCGTAAATTAGCTTGTCGTTGTTTCCCACCTGGAATTCCTCCGACAAAGTCATAAAATTGTGTATCACGGTAAAGTTGCCATACTAACTCAGACATCGCCCCGCTTCTTGCCATTGTTCTCCATTTTGAAAGCTGATGCATGAACCACTCCATTCTATCAGCTAACTCTTCATCCTCTTGCTTTCCACCTATGGTTGCAAAAGCTTGAAGCGCATCCCAAAATGAACCGGATGATGCGGCTGTTCGAATGTTTCCAAGCTGGTCCTCACTACACTTAACAATCGGTGACCGAAGAACAGAAGCTAATGGGATGTCTTGATGTGGATTATCAATGATTTTTAAGAGAGAGATCATAATCGCCACTTCTGTTGCTTCAAAATATCCTGACGAAACATTGGCATATAGAGGGATTCCAGCGTGACGGAATTCTTCCATAATATCTGGTGTCCAAGTCATTGAACGCGTTAAAATGACAATATCTCTATACTGCAATGGTCGAAAAGCTTTCTTTTTCGTATCATACACCTGCGTATCTTGGTCAATCATTTGCCTAATTTTTTTGATCATATACCTTGCTTCAATCGTTGATTTCTCAAGTTCCCTTTCATCCATCACTTCCTCTGGTTGTTCAGGCTCACTCGATGGATTTGCTTGATCTATAATCGCCAGTTCGACAGGTACCTTTGTGTCCTCTGGGTAAGGAGCGCCTTTGACAAGTTCCGCTTCTTTGTTATAGTCTACTTCTCCTACTTGCTGTCCCATAATTTGTCGGAACAAGTAATTTGTCGCATCAAGAATTTCAGGTCGACTTCTAAAATTTTGAGACAAATCGATTTTCAGTCCTTGCTGATTGGTTGAAAACAAATTGTATTTATGCAAAAACAAGTTCGGTTCAGCTAATCGAAATCGATAGATGGACTGTTTTACATCCCCTACCATAAATAGGTTACCATCTTTTTCCTTTCCTCTTTTTACGAGTTGCAGGATCGTTTCCTGAACCATATTTGTATCTTGATACTCATCAACTAACACTTCTTTGAATTTACGTTGGTAATGATAAGCGGCTTCCGAAGGAAATGGTTCAGTTTCACCTTCTTGGTCAGGCTCCATTAAAATCGCTAAGCAAAAATGTTCTAAATCTGAAAAATCAACAATCCCTCTTTCTTCTTTTGCTAAAAGGAAAGACTCATCAAATTGTTGCACAAGTTTAATGAGTGAAGAAAGTTGTCTTGTCATTTTTCTCATATCATGCAAGAAGCTTTCTGGACTGCGAACAAAAAATGTCTCTCGGATCGTTTCAATGATTTTTTTTGCTTGATCCCGCCATTTTTTGGTCTGTTCTAGCAGCTCCTCATCGAAATCATCACCCTTGCATGGCTTTAGTCTTTTGAAACTGATTCCTTTTATTTGCTCATCAATATCTGTCCATGTCGCTAGGTTTTTTAAAGCATTTAATTGCGTCAAATCGTCCTCGAAATTTCCCCCTCGCAGATACGGACCACCTGGCTCCCTAGAAGCTTCCAAACAAAGTTCACTTAACTGAATCGCACCTTCAATTTCAAGGTGAATATGAGAGAGAAGGTAATCAATAAGAGGGTGATCATTGATGTCATAGTCCTCTGGAACATCGTGCAATTGCACAATACTGTTCAACCAATCAACCGGCTGAGCGTGTGACCTAGAAAAGGTGTGAAGCTTTCTAATGAGCTGGAGCATTGCATCATCACTGCGATCATTTGTCAGGGCATCAACCAAACCGATAAACGATTCATTACCTTCCTTACCGTATTCTTTTTCTAGCAACTCCTCTAGCACTTCATCTTTTAACAATTCTGCTTCTGTAGCGTCTGCTATGCGAAAACCAGGATCAATATCTATCAAATAATAATATGTTCGAATAACTTCTAAACAAAATGAGTGAAGTGTCGAAATGGAAGATTTATTCAGCAAGCTCATTTGTCTTCTTAAATGACGAGATTCAGGGTTTTCTTGGAGCTTTTGATCAAGTACTTGACCCACACGGTGTTTCATCTCAGCTGCTGACGCGTTTGTGAACGTCACAACAAGGAGTTCATCAATATTGATTGGGTTGTTGTCGTTAATTACTTTTTGAATCATACGCTCAACAAGTACGGCTGTTTTCCCAGAACCAGCAGCCGCAGAAACTAAAATATCCTGATCTTTCGCCCAAATGGCTCTCCACTGATCATCTGTCCAGGTGACGTCGTTAGGTTTAATCGGTATCAAGACTCCATTCCTCCTCCCTCAATGTCATTAATAAATCTTCAGGTTTTTTGGGCTGCAAACGGCGATATTGATTGTCCTCTAATGCAGGATCAAACTGACAAACTGATCGATAAGAACAAAATTGACATGGCGTTCGTTTTTTAAATTCATACGGATCAATTTTCACATCACCATTCATAATACGGTCTCCTGATGACTGAAAAAGGTCTCTTGTATGTTGCCTCATTTGTTGAAAATGTTGCTTACTAGCTGTTTTCGAATCAGAACGCAATGAACCATCTTTTTTAAAGCCTGCTGAGATAATTGATGATTGACCTTGTTCGAGCGTTTGATCCATCAACCTTACAGCTTCTTCATCACCGAGAACGAGCCCTTTCATTTTGTATTGTTTCAACATCTCTTGTTCAATTTCATCTAACGACAACCTTTTTTTACTTTTAATCAATGGATTGTGAAGGTGGAAATATAATATTCCTGCAGGATCAGCTTCTGTCTTAACTAATTGTTTTGCGTTAGACAGAGCGATGTCTAAATATGTGAGCATTTGTAGCGACAAGCCGTAGTAGATTTCGGTAAAATCCATATCTTTCGCACTCGACTTATAGTCGATCACTCGCAAATAAATTTTTTCGTCTATGCTTGCTGTATCAACACGATCTATTCTTCCTTGTAGCTCCATCGTCGCACCATTGGACAATGTAAAACGTAAAGGTGGCAATTCTTGTCTAGGTCCGAACCCAACTTCAACGCGAAGTGGAGTAAACCCACTAGATCTTGCATGCTCACTTAAAATATATGAAGCTTGACCAATCACTCCTTCTAGTTTCTTTGCAATATAGTGATAACGATTTGAACTGAGTAATATTTCATACTGAAGTTTTGGCGCAAGATATTGTACTGCATCATGAGCAAGCTGATTGCAAAGATCCCTTGTAACTTCCTTCCAATCTACACCTCGTATGATTAGCTGCTCTGAGATCCATTTCAACGCCGCATGAAATAACTCCCCAATGTTCGGTGCTTCCAGACGATAGACACTTCTTTCCTGAAGCTTCAACCCGTGACTAGCAAAATGTGAAAATGAACAGCTATTTAACCGCTCCATCCTCGACACGCTTGCTAAGATAGATTCTCCATATAACTCTTTTGTTGTCGGCTCTGACAATGACTTTGTGTTGTTTCGATAAAATAAACTAGATAATATGCGTCTGCTAGATTCTCGCCATACGTCATCTTGGACGTAAAAATTATACACATCCCACCAAATATTTGACATTGGATAGTTTCTTTTCAATTGTTGAAACTGTGTCGTCATAAAGGAAGCCGTCGTTGTAGGGTGGCAAATATAATCTAGTTGATCGATTGCAGCAAGTTCAACAGGATCGTTTAATAACAGCATTTTTTTATGCTTTGGTAAAATCGTTTTAAGTTTTTTAATATATGGTGAAGCTAGCAATGCTTTTCCTTCTTCATCAGCCATTGGATACGACACAAAAAGTCTTTCTGCAGAGGATGTAAAGGCACGATAGGCAACAAAATCTTCATCTATCAACTTAGTTCGAGCACTTGGAGCTAGATTCATTCCTGTTCGGTCCAACCATACTCGATCATCTTCCGCTAAAACGCCATCATCTTGCATGCGTGTTGGCAGAACTCCATCATTTACTCCCATAATAAAAGTAGCTCGGATATCGGGTAATCTGGACATCTCCAAGTCAGCGACAATCACTTGATCAATAGAAGGTGGTACTAATGAAAAGTTAAGTGATTCTAGTCCAGCATCCAACAGGTCTGCAAAATCTGTAGTATTCATCTCATCATCGCCAAGCATTTCTACCATTTGATCGAGAAGGTCAATAACTGCATTCCATGCTTGCTCATGCTCTCGTGCTCGGATTAAGTCCCCTCTTTCTTCCGCTTGTAAGGCCAACTGCTCAAGTTTTTCTGGAATAGATAAATCATCGAGAAATTGATATAACGCCTGGCTCTTTTCTCTCCCCGTTACACTTCGTTGCAATTTTTTTTGTAGTCGTACCATTGGCTCGACAATAATACTGCGTGCCTCATTAAGTTCTCTTTCAATCATCTGCTCATCATCGGTTTGAGGGGTGTCAACAAAATCAAGCCCTCTGAATCTCCTATAATGAAAATGATCTTGTTTAATCCAACGGTCCCCTTGGATTCCTTGTGATAGAACATAGTTTTCTAGGCGATCCATTTGTTGTCGTACTTTCATACCTCTTGTTACATCTGGGAAAAAGAGTTCTGTTTTCACTGCACGGAAAACAGACTCATATCGCCAGTTTTTAACGATCATTTCCAGTGAGGATCGAATAAACTCGACTAATGGGTGATTAAGCATTGTTCTTTTTTGATCAATAAAATAAGGGATATCAAAGTCACGGAGCACAGGTTCAATTAATTCGTGATAGGCTTGTCCATTTCGAATGAGTAGCGCCATATCCTTATAGCGGTATCCTTCTTCTCTAGCCATGCGTCTTATTTCCCGGGCAATTCCCTCTACTTCGGCACGTCGATTGGCTGCTTCAAGTACAACCATATTCGTCGTTTCCCCATAAACTCGAAGGGATTGACCATCAAACTCTTTCTCTAAATGAGCAATACCTGCGTCCGCGAAACGTCTTTGTCTGCTTTCTTGTTCGACTTTTACAGCCACACCTTTGTCGCTTGCTAGTTCCTTAATTCGGTTGAATGTCTCCGATGTTTGTCTGAAAAGGGGAGTATTTGCCTTTGATTCATCAAGCGTTAAAGCAACCGTAACGTCTTTTCCAGATCGTATTAACTGCCCGAGCACTAAATATTCTTGTGTAGTAAAGCTGTGAAATCCATCTATATAAATCGTGGCATCTTGAATCCAGCTAGATTGGGTTAATTTCTCAGCAAGAAGACGGAAATAATCTTCAGAATCAATATATTTACTAGTTAACAATTCATCAAAATCACGGTAAATATGTTCAAGATCGCGTAGTTTATCAACAAGTGATTTTGGGGCATTCATCGCACTTAAATCTGCTGACTGTTGAAGTAAATCGTCAGGCTGAACACAGTAACGTCTAAATTCTGTGAGCATGGATTCTACATGTTTAATAAAGCCACTCTTACTTGCTGAACGACCAAATAATGTAAGGTTCTCTTTTTGCTCGTTAATAATTTTACGAATAAGCATATTTACGCCTGCACTATTTACGTGCTGCCTCGCAGCCCCACCGGTATCTTGTAGCACCCGCCAAGCTAAACGAGTAAAGCTATAGACTTGTGCTCGGATCATCCCGTTAACAGCTGTCGCCAATCTATATTCTGATTGAAAAGTCATTTGTTCGGGGACAAGAAGAACGATCGGGCTGCCATTTGGTTCTTCTTTCATTTGTTGCTGAATTTCTTCCATTATTGCAGCCGTTTTTCCCGATCCTGATCTTCCTATTTTAATCGTGAGGCTCACATGACCCCTCCTCGTTAGAAGTCTTTCATTTAATATTTAGTATACCACATTAGAAACGTTTGTTCTGTTTTCTACCTAAAACCTTCTTCCCTTCAAACTCTTCCACGATCTATCCTACATAGCATACTCTACCTATGAAAAAAGACTAGTCGCTACGACCAGTCTTTTCGTCTATTCATAAAACTTAAAACCTACTTCACTTAATGGCCAGTAGCGCATGCCCACTTTTCCTACAATGGAGTCTTGGTCTATAAAACCAATAATTCGGCTATCCAAGCTTTGCTTTCGATTATCCCCAAGAACAAAGATCATCCCTTCTGGCACTACAGGTTCCCCTGTCAATTCTTCCATAGTAAAATCACCTGTTAGACGCCCACCAACACTTTGCTCACGAAACTCATCTAAGTAAGGTTCTTCGTAGTACTTGCCATTTATATATAATTCATCGTCGACATATGAAACTTCATCACCCGGCAAACCAATAATTCGTTTTACATAGTCCTCGTTTTCGTCGGCATGAAAGACGAGGACATCAAATCGTTCAGGATCACCAATTTGATAGCCAATTTTGTTGACTACAAGCTTGTTGCCATCTTGAAGTGTTGGTTGCATCGATATACCTTCAACGACATAACTTGAAAATAAAAACATTCTTACAACTAATACGATGACTACCCCGATAGCTAATGCTTTGATCCATTCGAAGCTTTCTTTTTTCCACGATTCCATTCCCTCTCCAACCTTTCCGACTGTCCCGGATGCATCATCGCTATTTTCCTCTTCATAAACGACGATGTCTCGATCCATTTTTTTATTGATACGTACTTCTATACGTTTTCCTACAACCCATAAAACAAAAATGGATGCTAGAACGATTGCGGTTTTAAATGGTTCTCTAATTAACGAGACAATATCTGCTCCAATAAAGCTGATAGTCGCAATCATGACAAGCTTTCCGATCACAACGGCCAGCATATATTGCAACATACTGATTCTCGATAATCCGGCTACAACGTTCACTAGAGCTGATGGTGTAAATGGAAAGCATAGTAGCAAGAACAGCGGACCAAATCCATGACGTTCAACCCAGCTTGTTAACTTCTTAACTTGTTTTTGATTACGAAGAAAAGCTAGAAAACGCTTGTCTCCATACTTTCTTATAAGAAAAAACATAAGCAATGCACCTATAGATGCTCCTGCCCATGATAGCAGGATTCCCAATAACAATCCATATGCATTAGCATTCGCCACTACAAAAACGACGAGAGGTAAAAACGGAATAAAAGCTTCCAATATAGGCAAAAACAAACCTAAAAAAGGTCCAAAAGATCGATATTCTTCAATCACTTCACGGATATTTTCAACCGTTAACCATGCTTCAATCGTTTCAAATGCCATTTTGATGCTCCTCAAATCGAAATGACCAGTAACTTACTGTTTTTATAGTATAGCATAATTCACTCTATTCTTACGATGGGTGTGTCTTCATAATTCCTGTTTTTTCCCATTAAACAACGGGCCACACCAATATAGGTGCCACCCGTTGAATTCTTGCCTATTATAAGTATTCATCAAACCATTTTGTTATATGATTCAGTCGCTCAACACGAAGGTTCGGTTTACCTGTTCGAGATAAGTTATGATCAGACTCAGGGAAGCGCACAAGTGTTGTCTTTTTTTCCTGACGCTTCAACGCAATGTATAATTGTTCTGCTTGCTCAATTGGGCAACGATAATCTTTCTCGCTATGCATAATGAGCAGCGGCGTTTTAATGTCATTGGCATAAGCAAGTGGTGAATGCTGCCACAGCGTATCAATATCATTTAGATCCGCTTGGATATGCCATTCGGTAAAGTAGTAACCAATGTCACTTACTCCATAAAAACTGATCCAGTTACTGATGCATCGTTGTGTAACGGCTGCTTTAAAACGATCTGTATGGCCAACGATCCAGTTTGTCATGAAACCACCGTAGCTTCCACCCGTTACGCCTAGTCGCTCTTGGTCAATAAAATCATATTGTTCAAGGGCATAATCAACCGCTGCCATTAAGTCATTGTAATCATTTCCTCCGTAATCACCACGAACTGCATCGACATACTTTTGTCCATAACCGTGGCTTCCTCGTGGGTTAACGTAAAGAACAACATAGCCTTGCGCTGCTAACAACTGCATTTCGTGAAAAAAAGTATTGGCGTACATCGCGTGTGGACCACCGTGTACTTCAAGCACTAGAGGATATTTTTCTCCTTTAACATAGCCAGGCGGTTTCATCAACCAACCATGCACGTCCCAATCATTTGTGCTTTTTACAACAATAGATTCTGATTGAGCGATTTCAACTTCGTTTAGCCACTTTTCATTCACCCTCGTCACCTGCGTGTTTTTACCAGTTGGAACATGTAACAAATGCAGATCGCCAGGGTTTGTATGCGTACTAATCGCTAAGATGACTTGCTGTGATGGTCCATGAACATCATAGCCATAGATATGGTGTTCACCATCTAGCGCTGGATATACTTCCCCCTTTATTGATCCGTAATACAATGACACATTACCTTGATCACTGATGACAAAGTAAAAGCTTTCTTTATCGTTCCAAACGACACTTTGTACACCTGCTCCTTGTTGAATATCCGCTACAACAAAATCACCTACTGGCGCATCAATTCCTTCTGTGATGCACTCTTGGGTTTTTGTAACGGCGTCGTATACCCAAAGCTTTGAGTGTGATGCATTTTCATACGTTCGTTCACTCGCTACATATGCTACTTTTTTGCCATCGGGCGACCACTCAGCTCCTCCCACATAGCCTTCTTTTGTTTCAATATGTTCACGTACTTTATCCGTTAAGTTGTAAAGGTACAACTCATTGTTAAACGAAAAATCTTTCTCTTCAACACCGTCGTTTGTTGCATACGCAATCATTTCGCCATTAGGCGACCAGTCAAAAAGCGTGTAGCTATGTTCACCTTCGGTTACTTGTGTAATTTCTTCCGTTGCTAAATCCACGATGGCAATATGTTGTTCCTTCTCTTCTAAAAGACCTGTGCCGTCAGCTTTATATTTCATTGAACTTGTTACAAACGGCTTAAGTTCGTCCTTACCTTTCACTTCCTCTACTTCTGCTGACTCATCTTTTGGAATAATCTCGCCTTTTTTAAGTGATGTCGTAAAAGCAATTTTGCCGCTACATGGTGACCAAACTGGATTGCCTGCTCCATTGTCAGCTTCCGTTACTTGCTTTGCTTCTCCCCCACGCGTTGACAGTACGTGAAGTTGATTTTTACCACTACGATTTGACACGAATACTAGTTCTTCACCATTTGGTGACCACCTTGGAGAAGATATTCTCCCTTCACCGTATGTCCATTGTGTCGTTTCTCCACTTGTTACATCTAAATGGTATAAATTTGATACGTATGTATTTTCTTGTTGAATATGCGTTTTAATAAAAGCGACCTCTTTGCCATTTGGCGACCATCTTGGATCTGTCGCGGATTGAATGGAACAAAGATCCTCTGCTGTTAGTTTGCGTTTTTTTGACACGATAACCCCTCCTAATTAGCCAACAATATCAAGATAACCAACTCATTCTATTATTAGTTATTTTACAGAATATTGCAAACGTGATATGCAACAAAAGAAAAAAATTCCTGTTGTATGTTCTAACAATCTGTGTAAAATAATAATATACGAACATGCGTTCTTTTTCGGAGGGGGATCAATATGACGAAGATTCCAGCAGAGGATCGCGACAAATTGGAAAATGCTTTTTATTTACCGATGCTTTTAACAATATTAGAACGGGATCGTCTCATCGTGGAAAAAAGTTCTTTCAAGTTGAATAGACCTTATTTAGAACTGATTGAAGAAACAACGAAAGCAGTACAACGGGACCTAGCAAGGATCAAACGCCACCTACGAGAAAATGGAATGACAGTTGTAAAGCTACAGTCAGATGACGCCTTCACACTTTATTTATTCGTCTACAACGGTTATGAGGAAAAACACAATTATTTTAACCCAAGACTCAGAAATCATGTAGAAGACTTGTTGCGGTTTTATCTGTTTGAACGACTTAAAGAAAGAGAAGCAACCCCTCCAACTACAGGGATCTCTTTTTCCTAACGTTTATTAACTGTCTGTTCAATGCGGTTTAAGTATTCCACAACAAATAAACGGTTGACCTGTTTTTCTACGGTGTAAGACGGATCCGTTTTTTCACGGATTTCCTCGAGGTTAAATTGTGTTCGGCAAAAAAGATGAGAGGCCTTTAAATATTGTTGAACAAAAGATTTTTTTGAAACGGGTAGGACCACCTCCACGTTACCAGAGAGTGTAGCTAATGTTTTTTCCTTCTTATAAGTTTCATAGCCCCTTAAATGCTGCAGCGACAACCAACGATTTTGATCATTTTTATCTGAGTGAGTAGAAAAAAAATAAACGTTTGTAACAGGATCAATCACAATTGGTGGTTTGTGTCGAATGTTCGTTAATGTTTTAGTTGAGAACTTTCGGCCTTCATAGGTAGAAAGAAAGTAGAGGCAGGAGTTGTGTAGGATTTCTTGAGGAGGGTGCTCTACAAGGAAAGGGGAACGATCCTTTTCGTAGACTATTGTTTTTTTCTTATTATCTTCATTTATAGGCTCCAGTAGCATCGTTTGCGCATTCACGATGTATGTTGTGCCCAAATGAGGTAAATATGGATGTGTTATATTTTCCACATAATCACTCCTTTTTATGAATCTGACACTATTATACATCAAAAGATATATTTCTGTATAGTAAAAATGACAGAATTTTTAAAAACTATTATAACTTTCTCCCTAGCCCATTACAGTTCCAAATGATTATTATCTAAATATTAAAATTTTTCTGTTGATTTTATTCGGATTATTCACTATAATAAAAAAAAGCAGTAGAGGTGATGAAGATGGAAAACAACAAATCGTTCGCAAAATTCATGAATGAGTCAAACGTCCCTCAAAAGCAATCAAGCGAAATGACGATGATGGAGATTTACGTTGACATGGTTCTCAACGAAATACTAGTTAAACATCGCAAAGAGCAACTTCTAACAGCAATCAATGAAGCGCTAGACCAGCAAGACCAAGCATCGTTTATAAAGCATTCAACTGAACTAAATACATTAGAAGATACACACGGTGTGTAGAACTGAACCCCCTCCCAGTACTTTTATAGGGAGGGGTTCAATTTTTTGTGTATAAAAACAGTTTTGACTACCTCAACCTTTTACCCTCCAGTACGAAACTTCGACCTTGTAGCAAGATTCACCTAAACCAATAAGCTAAATTCAATAAATCGCCACGCAATAGGGTGGCAATACGTCCGTGCATCATGAATAATAGAAGATAGCAGGATATTTCGTGGCAAGGAGCTTGAATAATGAACGGATACCAACTGAATGACACTTTTTTAGCAATTTTAGAATGGGGCTTTGTGGTGGTTGTGATCGCAATCATTGCGTTTACGATTTGGTCCATGAAATACGCACCCCAAATGAAAAGCGCTTTGTTATGGCTGGTTGCCCATTTAGTTTTTACGGTCGTAGCTCACATTTTATTTTGGATGGGTCTTGGCGATCAATCAAGCGGAACAACACCTATTGCCAACATAGTCGATCAAATCCATTTTTTTATGGGTGTAGCGGGCTTACTATGGCTATTGGGAATGCTTTGCCTTGTGCTGTGTATCCAAGTGATCAAAGATACCGTTGCACAACCGAAACACGCCCATGCAAAAGAATAAAAAAAGCGAAGAAAGCTAACCTAATAGCCTTCTTCGCTCTTTTTTTGTTGAAAGCTTCCATTGGTCTTTCAAAAGAAGATAAACAACATCATAAAAACTACTATCAAAAAAAGTTAAAACACAAACAAATACACCGACAGCACCGCAATTGACCCAATCACGACAACCATCACGTTTGCTCCAACCGTCGCCAAAGCGAATGCGGCAAATGCACCAACGAGGCCAAACCAAATGTCCCCTTCTCGTATCAATAAAATGCCAGGAAAAATCAATGCACCCAAAACAGCAAACGGAATATTCCTCAATACTTCCTGCAAGAATGGTGGCGGTTCTTTACCTTCTAAAATCGTTAAAGGAAGAACGCGAGGAATATACGTGACAACAGCCATCCCTACGATCAATAACACCATTGTCGTATTCATGTCATCCCCACCTTCCTTCTAGTTACAATCACAACTTCAACTGCAATAGCAGAAATAAGTGTTGCTACAACAATCGACCAGCCTGTTTCCAGTGTTCCTGTAAGTGTCAACAGACTATTTACAGCAGCAGCAACTAATGCTAAAAAAAGCACCTTTGCACTCTTTTTTAGTGATGGCATTAACAATCCAACAAACATCGCATATAGAGCAATCGACATAGCTGCTTGTAAAAATAATGGCAAGCTTGCGCCGATCAAATGACCGATTCCAGAATTGATGACCCAGCTGCCATAAGCAATTAGTACTACACCAAAAGCAAAGGAAGTTGAAGATTTTCCTTCTTTTGTAGCAATCACGGTAAATGTCTCATCCGTTAAGCCAAATGCATACATGGATTTTTTTACAACCGTGTCTTCTTCCATTTTTTCATTTAAAGAAGCTGACATTAAAAAATGTCGTATGTTCACGATAAATGTATTAAAAATAATGACGCCAATCCCAATGCCACTTGCAATTAATGATAATGAAATGTATTGTGAAGCACCTGCGAATACGAGCATGCTCATCAACACCGCTTCAAAGAACGTCAATCCTGTTGTTTTTGCCAAAAGTCCGAACGTTAACGCAACAGGCGTATAGCCAACTGCGATGCTCATGCCAGCTTGTAATCCTCGTTTGAACTCTGATTTCGACGAAACCGCTTCTACCATTTGCATGCCTTCACCCCTTTTCTAAACCCATTTAATCGTTTACTATAGTAGTTAGAAAACCGTTATTCTAGTTTTATATACTATAGTATACAAATGTGCGTTATAAATAACAACCCATGAGGTGAAAAAATTGGACGAAATTAAAAAGCAGATCGGAATCAATTTAAGAATCCTGCGAAAAAAAAGAGCATGGACACTTGACCAGGTTTCAGAAAGTACGGGTGTAAGCAAAGCAATGCTCGGGCAAATTGAACGTGGAGAATCAAACCCATCGGTCGGAACGATCTGGAAAATTGCTAATGGACTAAAGGTCTCCTTCTCCTCTCTTCTATCTCTTCCGATTCAGAATGTCAGCATTATTAAATCAGAATCGATTGAAGCGCTTAAAGAAGACAACGGAAAATATCGCGTCTACCCTATCTTCACATTCGATCCTGTGCGACAGTGGGAGTATTTCAAAATCGAACTTGCCCCTGGATGTGTCTATGAAAGTGACAGTCACGGAGATGAAGTCGAAGAATACATTACCGTCACAGAAGGCACACTTCATATGACGATTCAAAAGGAAGAATATGAAGTGAACACAGGTGATGCGATTCGATTTAAGGCAGGATCTGCCCATAAATATGTAAACAAAACGACTGCGAAAACCGTTTGTCAGATGGTCATTCATTATAAAGAGGGATAATCAAAACGGACTCCATATCAACATGGAGTCCGTTTGATTATTTCCCGGCAAACTCAGGTTTCCTCTTCTCTCCAAAGGCAATCAACGCTTCCACTCGATCCTCAGTTGGAATTGTTATTTCATACGCTTTTCTCTCGATTTGCAAACCAGTATGCAGGTCGGCATTCATCCCTGTTTTAATCGCATATTTTGCTTGTTTTAACGCGATTGGACCATTAGCAAGCATGGCATTAGCTAGATTATGTACTGCATCCATAAATGCTTTTTGTGGAGCTATATCCGTTAACAGTCCAATTTCTTTTGCTTCCGAAGCAGTCAGTCTCTTGGCTGTTAAAATCAGTTCCAACGCTTTTGATTCGCCAATTAAACGTGGCAAGCGCTGTGTTCCACCCGCTCCCGGAATGATCGCCAAGCTTGTTTCGGTCAGCCCCATCAATGCATTTTCTGTGGCAACACGGAAATCACACGCAAGTGCAAGCTCCATCCCTCCACCAAACGCATAGCCATTCATCGCAGCAATCGTTGGTTGCGGCAAAGATTCTACTGCACTAAACACCTCACCAATTTTAAATACATTTCGTCTTACTTGCCACTCTGTTAATGTTTTTCGCTCTTTTAAATCTGCCCCAACACTAAATGCCTTGTCCCCTGCTCCTCTAAAAACGACAACTCTAACGTCTGGATTGATTCGGATTGACTCCACAACTTCTCCTAGTTCTGATAACAAATCATAGTTCAATGCATTCATTGAGTCAGCGCGATTTAACGTCACAATCGCCAAGTGATTTTTTTGTTCAAGTAAAATCGTTCCCATTGATAATCGTACTCCCCTTTTCAACTTTCTATTTAATGAAAACCCTTTCATTATTGATTGTACCATTGCTCTACCAAAGGTGCATCTCCCTGATTTACTGGGGTGACTACTTCCGAACTACAAGAAAAGGAAAAGGATCCCCGAAGAAAACAGGAGTCCTTATCTATTTTCTGACATAAAAACTGAAAGAAAAAGGTACAAAAAAACCATATGGATATAGTAATTACAAGAACCATTCCTTCGTTCTTGTTATTTTGCTCTTCGCTGCTGAAATACTTCTTTCCCATTTTTTAAAAGTGCTTGAAGAAAAGAGATCCATACTGGATGATTGGGCCTTACTTGTTTTCCTCTCCCTAACCGATCCAATTGTTGTGTATACCACATAGAGTCAAGGGGGAGCTGGTTGTCTATACTCTTGATACCAAGTTTTTTGTGAGTAAGAATGATTTCTTGTAGAATGTTTTCCTCTATTAAATTAGGGAGATCCGGATAAACCGCAAGAGGTCTAGCTAACCCTACAAAATCAGTTGCATTCGAATGAACCGCACTTTCCATTCCTTTTTTTGTACGGAATCCTCCCGTTACGCTTAATGGCATATCAACGGTTTTGCGAAGTTTTTCTGCAAAATCGAGAAAATAAGCTTCTCTAACATTTGTGCTCGCCTTCACATCTTTACCTGGCGTTGCTAGATTTGCGATACTTCCTCCCGAAATCTCTAATAAATCAACACCTTCTTTTTCTAACTGTCCAGCAACGTATATTGCTTCTTCTTCTGAAAAACCAGCTTTCATAAAATCAGCCGAGTTTAATTTCACACTAATTGGAAACAATGGTCCGGTTTGGCTTCGTATTTCTCTATAGACTTCTATTAAAAATTTCATTCGGCCATCTATATCTCGACCCCACTCATCATTTCGTTGATTATGACTAGGAGATAAAAATTGACTAATAAGATAACCGTGCGCACCATGTATTTGTACACCTGTGAAACCAGCTTTTTGAGCAAGTTTTGCACTGTTTCCAAACCGATGAATTAAATCAACAATTTCAGTAGGAGTAATCTCTCTTGGGTGGTGAAAAAAACGACTGCTAGCACCAGGGAATGGGATCGCTGAAGGAGCAACCGCTTCGTTTACAACATCTTTAAATGCTTGCTTCCCTGGATGATTCAACTGCATCCATAGTTGTGTATTATTAATCGTACCTCTCTCCGCCCACTTTTCTAAAAATGGCAGGATCTCTTCATTTTCAACAACGACATTTCTCGGTTCACCTAATGCCTTGCTATCAATCATCACATTGCCTGTTACAACGATTCCGGTTCCTCCTTTTGCAAATGTTTCATATAATCGATAAATGGACTCAGTAGGCTGAAGATGAACGTTTGCAAGTGCTTCACTCATAGCCCCTTTAAAAAATCTGTTTTTAATCTTTGTTCCATTCTGTAATGTAAATTCTTTAAACAAGATTGATTCCAATCCGTACACTCCTCATTATTTAGTCGTTTTGTTATAAAATCTAACTTTTTTTCGGAATGAATTTCCCGATACTGTTTGAAGCTTTTCTTCCTATTTTCGATTACTTCACCAACCATTGCTATGTGTATATAAAGTCAATGATGTGATCAAATTTTTGGTCTCTCATTTCATGCCCATCATCAACGAATTTCGATTGAAAGGGTTTCTATCGTATTTATCAAAACTCCTTACAATATCCCCCTTCTGTTTTTTGGTTGGTTAACCAACCAATATCAACATGAACAAAAGATACCTATTTTAGCGGGTATCTTTTAAAGTCAATACTAACTTTTGAAGTACATCATACGCATTATCCAAATCAAATTCAGGATTCAGTAATTTTTGAAGAGCTAGTCCGTCAAAACAGGCAAGTAAAATACTAGCAAGGGATTCTATCTCTTGTGACTCAGGGAAAATAGAAGTTAAAATCGTTGAAATGCTTTCCCTTTCATATTCTAAAACCGTATTAACTCCATCCGCATGCGACGAATTCCGAAGACCGATAGCAAACAATTCATAGCGAAGCTTATACCAGTCGGGTTCTTTCCCTACCTTTTCCTTTGGCACTCTAATGGCTTCTGTAGAAATGTCCTCACTAGGTGCTCGCTCCTGTCGATTTTGTAATTCAATTACGTGTTGGTTGCAAGCATCCATTAATACCGCGGTTAAAATTTCCTCTTTGTTTTTAAAATAATAATGGATCAATCCAGAGGTTATTTCTGCTTCTTTTGCAATCTCTTTTATCGATGCTTTTTCGTATCCCTTTGCAGCCATTATTTTTTTGGCTGCATAGATAATGATTTGTTTTTTATTTTTTTCACTCAAAATAATCACCCTTAAGCGTTTGGTTGGTCAACCAATTTATTATAAAATATCACAAGTGTGCTTATTTTTCAAGCCGTTTTAATCCCTTTTATACGTATGTTGAAAGAAGTGTAATGCACAGATCTCTATGATTTTTTAATGCAAAAGTGCTGACCAGAGTCAGCACTTTTATTAATACAACAAGTTGATAAATTCTTCTTTTTCGATGTTTCCAAAGTAGTGCTTCATATCCACATCTTTAAGCGCTTTTTCAATATGTTCACGCTCGTAACGCACGCCTGTAAGTTTTGCTCCGATTTCTCCAACTTCACCTACGCCAAAGAAGTCACCGTAGATTTTGCAGTTATGAATGAATCCTTTTTCGACATCTAATCGAACATCTACCCCACCAACAGGAAAGCGATGAGAGTGTTGCAAGTTGAATTTTGGTGATTTCCCGTAGTTCCACTCCCAATTTTGGTAGCGTTCTCGAGACAGTTCATGGATTTTTTCCCAATCTTCATCTGTGAGTACATATTCCTCAATTTGATCACTACCATCAAATATGTGTTGAAGAATAAGCTGCTTGAATTCTTCAATGGTCACTTTTTCATCCATGAACTCGGAAATATTCGCTACACGGCTGCGAATTGATTTGATTCCTTTTGATTCAATTTTATCTTTGCGTACTTTCAATGCAGATACAACGTGATCAATTTCTGAATCAAACATTAACGTACCGTGGCTAAACATGCGCCCTTTTGTTGAAAATTGTGCATTCCCCGAAATTTTTCTTTCACCAACAAGTAGATCATTACGACCTTTTAATTCAGCAGGTACACCAATTTGATGGAGTGCTTTGACAACAGGCTCAGTGAATTTTTTGAAGTTATGAAAGCTGTCTCCATCATCCTTCGTGATAAAGCTGAAATTCAAGTTACCAAGATCGTGATACACAGCCCCACCACCAGAAAGACGGCGAACAACTCGTATATTATTTTTCTCAACGTAATTCGTACTAATTTCTTCAATCGTATTTTGGTTTTTCCCAACAATAATGCTCGGTTCATTTATATAAAACAGTAAATACGTTTGGTTAATGTCTAGATTTTTTAATGCATATTCTTCAATCGCTAAGTTGATTTGTGGATCTGTAATGCCTTTATTATCGATAAATTTCACTAGGTGTTCCTCCTACGGGTAATAAAATAGATAATCCAGATGATGCGAGTAAGACATCACCATTATACGTTTCTTGTGCTTCAGAAACGAGTTGATTCAAATCTCCAAAATGAGGTAAATGGCTTAACATAAGCTTTTGGACATTCGCTCGCCTGGCAATCGTTGCAGCATCCTCACTTGTCATATGACCTGCAGGAGCAGCATTCATCCCTTTATAAAAATTGCATTCAGCAATCAATAAATCTGCATCCTTCGCAAATGGAATAAAGGATTCCTGGTAAGACGAATCAGCTGTAAATACCATCGTTGCCTTGTCGCTTTCGATTCGCACAGCATAACACGATACAGGGTGGGTTGTTTTTAAAAATGAAAGAGTGAATGGTCCAAGCTTTAATTTTTCATCTGGACTATATGCTTTTTTAGACATCAATTCCTTGTAATCCAACGAATCAAAACCTGCCTGATCTTCTGTATGGCCATATGCTGGCAAGTGAATTGATTTCTTTTGAAGGAATTGTTGGATAAGTAATGCGTGCTGAAGAACGCCTACATCCGCAACATGGTCAGGGTGATAATGGGTCAGTACTAGTGCATCTAGTTCTTCTGGTGGAAGGTAGCGTTGAAGCTGGCTAAGGACCCCGCTTCCACAATCAAGTAGAAGATTAAAACCATCCTGTTCAATTAAATAGCCAGTACTCGCTTCATTTACTTTAGGATAACCTCCCCAGAAGCCTACAACTTTTACATTCAATCCATTTCCCTCCTTTAATTCCTCTACAAATTCACTTCTTTTACTATACTGTATTTGACCTATTTTTTCATTAACGAGCAATTATTTGCCTGAAAGCCTTGACCGACCAATTTCTGTTATAATACAATATAAAAAGAGTCACCTAGTGATATAACAGGTGAAAAGAAGGGATGATCAGAATGCTTGAAAATGTAATGGAATTTTTCAGAAACCTGCCACCCAAACAATGTGCGTCTTGCGGAGAAAAAATGGAAGAACAAGCTGAAGCATACGGAACTACTTGTGAAAAATGTTCAACACCTGAATAAGTTCAACCACTAAAAAAATACTCTCGCTTTCTAAAACAGCCAGTCTGTTTTAGTACAGCGAGAGTATTTTCAAATTTTAATGACCATCATGATCTTCTTCATCATTTTGATCGTGCCCATCTTCGTGATCCTGACTTTCGTCGGTACCTTCTTCAACCTCCGTCGTATCCGGATTACCAACAGTCACTTCCATGCGAGGCATAACGTGTGTACCACGAGCAGTTATGTGGACTTGTACAAAATACACGGCTTCCTCTTCCACCATATATGTAGCAGAGTAGATTCCGTCTCCATCATGTGTGGATTCAATCATCTCAGAATGCTCTTTATCGTTTTCCATCCATACTTCGTATAAAACTTCATGGGCATCGTCGACTGCTTCATCCCCTTGTGTCACTTCGACCTCAAGGGTTATCTCATCACCAGGTTGTGCCTGTTCTTCAATGTTAAATTCAGCTTCAACAGGTATAAGTGATTGAGGCGTTTCCTCATCTTCAGAATTATTTATATCAAAACTGCATGCTGCTAAAACTAACGCTAAGCTTGTAATCATCACACCAAATAAGGATCGTTTCATTTTTAGTTCCCTCCCCTATATGTTCGTTGGGTTTGTCACTCTCATTCACATTCTATCTTAAATAAGATCATCTCATACGGTAGTTTTAGTAACAAAATGACGAGAGCATAAGAGAACTATTCCTTATGCCCATTTTTTAAAAATGATATCGTTTCAACAGCTACTTTTTCTCCTTGATCAATACAGTCTGGCAAACCAATGCCATCATACGAGCCTCCAGCTAAATAAACTCCCGGAAACGATGATTGAAGTTCAGCTCTTACTTTCTCAAGGCGCTGTTTGTGTCCAACTGTATATTGAGGCATTGCTTTTTTCCATCTTGTAACGATCGTAAAATCAGGCTTCGCTGTAACATTCATGATTTTATTTAGATCATCTAACACAATCGCTTCAATTTGATCATCTGCCAGATCTACAACTGCTTCATCCCCAGCTCGACCAACATAACAGCGCAAAAGCACCTTTCCATCCGGAGTTGTATGAGGCCACTTATTGTGTGTCCATGTGCAAGCAGTGATGGTATAATCACTGTTTCTCGATACTACAAATCCTGTTCCTTCAAGCACTTGTGTTACTGCTTCTTTCGGGAAAGCCATTGCAACCGTGGCAACGGAAGTCGCAGGCACATCATTGAATTCACCTAGAATCTGTTGTTTATGAAAGATCGAAGCTGCCACATAATGCGGTACAGTAAAGATGATACTGTCCGCTTCAAGCATTTCACCGTTATTCATTTGCAGAGAGTATCGATGTGGAGATGATGTAGCTTCAGCAATACTCTCGATCTTTACCCCTTTAAGAATTGTGGTTTGATCAAGTTTTTCTTCTAATGTATCGACTAACGATTGGAGACCTGACGTCAAGGTTAAAAACAAACTTTTTTTACGAGTCTGATCTTGCGATTTTCTAGGTGGAGCTGCGGGTGCCGTTTTTTTGATTCCTGAGATTAAGCTGCGATGATTCTGTTCCATTTGATGAAACTGTGGGAACGTTGACATTAAGCTAAGTTGATCAATATCACCTGCATAAATGCCAGACAGCAAAGGTTCAATCAAGTTTTCAACGATTTCGTTTCCAAGGCGTCTTCTGAAAAATGTGCCCAATGATTGGTCACCCTGTTGTTTTGAGCGCGGTAAAACGAAGTCTGCAGCTGCCCGCAATTTTCCTGGGATCGAAACAAGATCTGTCGTCATAAAAGGTTTGATTTGTGTCGGAATCCCCATGATAGAGCCACCCGGCATTGGATGAAGCTTATCATTCACCAAGATAAAAGCTTGCCCAGTCGAATTAGGTACGAGGCGATCCGCCAATCCAATCTCATCAATTAGACGCGACATGCTTTTTTTACGCTCTAAAAAGGAATCTGGTCCTTTTTCAATGACAAATCCATCTTTTTTTGTCGTATGAATTTTCCCACCAAGACGATGACTTGATTCAACAACGGTTATGTCTAAGTCCAGCTGTTTTTGCTGACTTTCATTTTGAATTTTATACGCTGCAACTAGACCTGTAATGCCGCCTCCAACTACTACAATCTTTTGTTTAACTGAAGACACGTTACTCATCACTTTCTGTATCCAGTATTGTATTACTAATGTGCTTTAATACTTTATCTGCCATGGCATCGATAAACAACGGTTGAGTGTTAGGCATTTCAGGGCGATAATACTTTGCACCTATCTCATCAGTCACAACCTTACACTCATAGTCATTGTCATATAATACTTCCAGATGATCTGAGACAAATCCTACAGGAGTGTAAACAAATGATTCATAGCCTTTTTCTTTGTACAGATCTCTGGTAAGATCTTGTACATCCGGTCCAATCCAAGGATCAGGTGTGTTCCCTTCACTTTGCCAGCCAATTTCGTAGTTCTTGACTCCAGCCTTTTCCGCGATCAAATCAGCTGTTTGTTTTAGTTGATCTGGGTATGGATCGCCACCTGCTAAGATTTTTTCTGGCAAGCTATGAGCGGAAACAATTAACACTGCTTTTTCACGTTCTGCATCGCTCATCTCGGCAAACGTAGCTTCTACTTTTTCAGCCCAGTACTGGATGAATTTTGGCTCAGCGTACCAACTTTCAACAGAAGTGATCGCTGGTCCACCAATTTTTCCAGCCGTTTCTTTTATGCGTCCATTGTAAGATTTAACACTGTAAGTAGAGAAGTGTGGCGCTAGTACAATCGATACCGCCTCTTTGATCCCATCTTTGTGCATTTGCTCTACAGCATCTTCCACGAATGGTTCAATATGCTTTAATCCTAAATACACAACAAACTCGACCTCATCTTGTACTTCATTTAAACGAGCTGCTAAAGCATCCGCTTGTTCTCGAGTAATTCGAGCAAGTGGGGAAATCCCACCAATTGCTTCATAGCGTGAGCGTAGATCCTCTAATTGTTCAGGAGTCGGCTTTCGTCCGTAACGAATGTGTGTGTAGTAACGTTCAAGATCTTCTTCTGTGTATGGCGTTCCGTAAGCCATCACGAGTAAACCCATTTTCTTTCTCGACATCATCATTTCACCTCGTGAATTAGTAGTATCAACTATTTTCGCCATTGCCTCTCGTTCTCTTCCAACGGTTACACTCATTCAATATGTTTATTTGCTCGTGTATTCGTGAACAAAAGTGGTTAATCTTTTTAATGTATCAGGACTAACTTCTGGGAACACGCCATGTCCGAGATTAAAAATGTGTCCTGGGTGGGTCATGCCTTGATCCAAAATTGGTTTTACATGCTGTTCAATTATCGACCAGTCACAAAGTAACAGAGAAGGATCCAAGTTTCCTTGAAGTGTTTTCGTTAATCCTTTTTCACGTGCTTCTTGGATTGACAAACGCCAGTCCAAACCAACTACGTCGATTGGCAGATCATGCCATTCATTCGCCAAGTGGCTCGCACCAACACCATGCATAATAAGCGGTACACCTTCCGTACGTAATGCAGTGAAAATTTTCTCCATTGCGGGCTTAATATACGTCCGATAATCAGCTTCATTTAGTGTTCCAACCCACGAATCAAAAATTTGAATCGTGCCAGCTCCTGCTTTAATCTGAGCTTTTGTATAACGAATGGTCATGTCGGCTAGCTTGTCCATTAAAGCAAACCATGCTTTCGACTCTTGGTACATAAAGGCTTTTGTTTTATGATAATTTTTAGAAGGACCGCCTTCGATCATATAGCTTGCAAGCGTAAATGGCGCCCCTCCGAATCCGATCAATGGAACAGAGAGCTGTTCTTTTGTCAGCAGTCGAATCGTTTCTAACACATACGGAATATCTTCTTCTGGCTCAATCATGCCAAGCTTCTCAACGTCCTGTACGGAACGAATCGGGTTCTCAATGACTGGACCAATGCCTGATTTAATTTCAACATCTACACCAATGGCAGGAAGTGGTGTCATAATATCCTTATATAGCACAGCTGCATCTACATTGTAATTTTCAACTGGAAGACGCGTGACATAGGCACATAGCTCTGGCTGGTGCGTAATTTCAAAAAGAGAGTATTTTTCCTTAATCTTGCGGTATTCAGGCTGAGAACGGCCAGCTTGTCGCATATACCAAACTGGTGTATGTGACACCTCTTGTCCTCGTGCTGCACGCAGAAATGTATCATTAAATGGTTTCATCGACTTAACTTTCCACCTTTCGACCTTGTTCTTTCTATTTTAACCAAACAAACACTCATTGTCAGTGTCAACAACTTATGGTTTCCGAACTTTAAAACTTACCGTTTCCAACTATAGACCTTTTCATGACAACTGTATAGCGGTCATGGGGAAGTGTCATAAATTTGACTATTTTTGTTTACATTTATAGAAGATGGATTAAATGACACGCTGAACGAATAGATTTACAATAAATAAGAAAAGGAGGAATAAATCATGAATATTTATATGACTTTTGGAACAGCTGATTTCTTACATAAGATGATTGAAGAGAACCCTAATGAAAAATTCGTACAACTACAAGGGGATGACACATCACTTCTAATTCACGAAACAAACGGAAAGACCATTTTTAATCAACCAAGAAGCTATGAGGTGTTTGAGAAATCAGGAGAATTAACTGATAATGGTTTTTTTGTTTTCAATAACATCCCTGTGTCAGACGAAGGACGCCCAGTATTTGAGCATCGCTTTAAAAGCCGTGCAGGAATGATTGATAAAGAACCTGGCTTTATGGCGATTCGCGTTTTACGGCCACTTAAGTCAGATACGTATGTTGTCTTAACACAGTGGGATAACGAGGATTCCTTCAAAAATTGGAAAAGCTCTCAAGCCTATAACAAAGCACATAAAAAGAACGATACAGAAGGTGGGATCGATCACAAAAAGACCATGTTTCCACGTTCCTCATTTGTGACAAAGTATGTTGGGCAAACAGAACAATAAATTTGAAAAAACTAGCCAATTATATGGCTAGTTTTTTGTTGGTTCATAGAGAGAACATGCGTACGTCAGAGCGTTTTCACTAACATTAGTTAGGTTTACGCTCACTTACTACCTTTTAAACGAGATCAAAAGACACTTTAGTTATGTACTTTTTCGTAACAATCCATTGCGATTTGCATAGATCGCTGCTTGCGTTCGATCTGTTAGTTCTAATTTACTTAAAATATTACTGACGTGTGTTTTAACTGTTTTAACGCCAATATAAAGGACTTCAGCTATTTCTTGATTCGTCAAACCGTCACCTAAGCATTGAAGCACGTCCATTTCACGCGCTGTTAAATCCTCATGCAACCTTTTTTCCTTCGGTCTAAATTTCGTCATCATTTTATTGGCGACTTGCGGCTCAATCACCGATTCACCTTTTGCGGCCTTATATATAGCTGTTAAAATAGCTGTTGCCGAAGATGTTTTCAAGATATAGCTATGTGCTCCCGCTTCAAGTGCTGGAAAGACTTGTTCATCGTCATAGTAACTCGTCAAAATAATGATTCGACATTGTGGTAAGAAGGACATAATTTCTTTTGTGGCTTCAATTCCAGTCCCACCTTCCATCAATAGATCCATTAAAATCACTTCTGGTTGTGTTTTCCGGGCTAACTCAGCTGCTTCTTTCCCACCCGAAGCTTCACCGAGGAAATCGATCTTATCTTCAGTTAATAAGTAGGACTTAATCCCGAGGCGTACCATTTCATGATCATCCACAATCATTACTCTCACTTTATCCATCATAAAACCTCCTACATGTCCAAATGAATTCGTATATTGAGATAGGTTCCTTCTCCTTTTTTCGAACGCACTTCAAAATGTCCACCAATTTCTTCACATCGTTCTTTCATTGTTTGAAGCCCATAAGATGTCCATTTCTCAGCGGTCACATCAAACCCTTCCCCATCATCACTAATAAACAAATAAAATGTACTACCCTTCATTTCTGAGCGAATGATAATTTTTGATGCGTGGGCATGGCGTAATATATTTGAGATGGCTTCTTGCACGACTCTGAATAGATGCTCATCTGCATTTTCAGGCAAATCATCCATATGTTGGAGCTGGGTTTGGAATGAAATCTGTGTCTTTTCCTCAAGCTCTTCAATCAGTTTTAGGAGTCCACCTTTAAGGGACTCACCTTTTAAATCAATCGGTCTTAAATGAAGGAGCAATGCGCGCATCTCACCTTGTGCTTTTTCAGCAATTTGTGATACTTGTGCAATCATTGGCTTTGCTTCTTCCGGATTAGAGTCGAGTAGTCGCACAGATGCGGATGACATCATATTTAAAGCAAATAGTTGCTGGCTTACTGAATCGTGGAGATCTCGTGCAAAGCGTTGACGCTCTTCAATAATCACCGCTTGTTGTGCTTGTTTTTCGAGTGAAGTGCGTTCGCTTGCCAACCGTTGAAGTGATTTCACTTGCTCTTGCATTGTACTTGCCAAATGATTTAATTCCTGCTCAATAACAGCAATTTCATCTCGATCAACCGTATCAATACGTTCATTGTAACGACCGCTCCCTAGCCGTGATACATAAGCTGTGATTCGCTCAAGCCTTTTTCTCATCAGTTGACTTGCCCGACTTCCTAAGTAAAATGTGAGCGTAGTAAAAACACTCGCGATCAGCAGAACAACTAGTAACGATTCTTTTAAAGTAATAATAGGTTGCTCTGCAAGTAAAATATATAGTTGTAAAAACAAGAAAATAACAATAGATCCAAAAAGTGTGAACAACAAATATTGAACTAAAAACCAAAAATGGAGGTTATGAATTTTTTTCATTTATAGATCCCCTATACTCGAGTTATACGTGCATCACCAATTCCAAGGTCAATTTTTATTGACACTTTTTTATGTGCATCGTCATAATCTATTGATTGGTATGATAAATAATTGCCTGCTGTACCGCTCGCTTTTTCATCAAAGATTTTTATTTCACCGACTTTTACACTTGTTTCAACACGTACGCTCAATTCTTCAGGAACAAGCATTTTTACATCACCGATCCAACCGCTAACATACAAAACAGTTTCCCCTTCAGGCACATACGCTTTACTAAAATCAAAATAATAATCACCAATCGCTTTATGCACGCGCATATTTTCTAACAACCAATTATCGCTGTTATATTTCACATCACCAATGCTAAACACTTTAGCGTTTACATTCGATTTATACGATACGTGATCATCTACATACGCGCTTTTTTTATGTGAATAATGCTTCCTAGGTCCATAAGAAACATGCACTTTCCCTCGAGGTGTAAAAATCGAAATCGCCATCACAATAAATAACAGCGGCCATAACCTCCACCAATCGCCATATGAAAAATCAACGACCAAAAAATAGGACAAAAGTAGCAACCCACCGTAAACAGTGAAAAACACGCCAAAAAAAAGACCTGATTTTCTATTACGAATGAAACGAAATAACCGCTTCAGCCCGAATAATAATAAGAGAATTGGAATAATCAGTGATACGAATGACGTTCCCCCAAGATCGATTAACCCTAAATTCAACAGCAACAATACTGCACCAATAATCAGTAATATACTGGCACAGCCCCACTGTTTGCTGCTACCTGTATCCATGTGACACGCCCTCTCCCTTATATGAATTATATTCCATTTTATATAGTCATTTTCCTGCTAGAATACGCCTATCATAAAAAAAATCCAGTTCAGTTAAAAGGTGCACTGGAAGGATTTCAACTCCGACTCGAGACGGAGGCATATTGATATTCCCTTACACTTTACACACTGAGCTTCTTTACACTCTATAATACTTCAATTATACCAATGTCAAAAGAATGAAATAATTGCACGAAAATGATATACTAACAGCGTTATCTATCATTTCGTCACTCGAAAGGAGATTCACGATGTCCTTACATACGTTATTCGCAAAGCTAGATTCATCCTACTCAAACATGGTGGAAGTAAGACGGTATTTGCATCAGCACCCTGAGCTTTCTTTTGAAGAAAGAGAAACACCAGCGTTTATTACTGACTTTTACAATGAACTTGGCGTTGAAGTGAAATCTGGTGTTGGTGGCAATGGAGTCGTTGCAAAAATCGTTGGAGGAAAACCCGGAAAGTCGATTGCTTTACGAGCTGATTTTGATGCACTTCCAATTCAAGATGAGAAAGATGTACCTTATAAATCAACCATTCCAAATAAAATGCATGCCTGTGGACATGACGGTCACACCTCTTCACTCCTTCATTTAGCCAAAGCTTTACACGAAATGAGGGATGAATTAGCTGGAACCTACATAATGATTCACCAACACGCAGAGGAATACGCTCCAGGTGGCGCAAAACCGATGATCGATGCTGGCTGTTTAGATGGGGTCGACCTCGTATTTGGTACACATTTATGGGCAACAGAACCACTAGGTAAAATTCAATATCGCGTTGGTCCAGTGATGGCTGCTGCGGATCGCTTTGAGATTAAGATTCAAGGTACTGGTGGACATGGTGCTCAGCCACACAAAACGAAAGATGCAATCGTTGTTGGGGCACAACTTGTAACGAACCTTCAGCAAATTGTCAGCAGACGCGTCAACCCAATTGACTCTGCTGTTGTAACAGTCGGGTCATTTGTCGCGGACAATGCATTTAATGTGATTGCTGACTCTGCCAAATTGATTGGGACGGTTCGAACCTTTAACCCTGAAATTCGTACACTGATCGAAGAAGAAATTGAACGTGTCGTAAAAGGAACATGTCTCGCTGCAAATTGCGAGTATGATTATACCTATTTTAGAGGCTACCCTGCAGTTGTGAATCATGAAGATGAAATGAATCACGTGATTGACCAAGCTAACTTAGTTCCTGAAGTATCAATGGTTGAAGAAATTGAACCACAAATGGGCGGCGAGGATTTTGCTTACTATTTAGAAGAGCGTAAAGGTGCATTCTTTTTTACCGGTGCTCTGCAAGATGGTGTAACATCTCCTTACCCTCACCATCACCCGAAATTTGATTTTAATGAGAAGGCAATGCTCGTTGCAGCTAAGACACTTGGTGCAGCAGCAATCAATGCTCAGTAAAGAATAAAAATGATCGCCCACTCAGAACAAATAAGACACGCAACGTCATTAGGCGATTAGCCTAACTACGTTGTGTGTCTTAAATAACCTTGAGGTATTTTGAATATGGATAAGGTACGGGAACATTATTCAACCTTGTATCTGTATATTCCAGTTGACGAGGTACACCTAGGTAAGAGCCATTATTAACTCAACGCATATACCATTTCTTAATTTGCTTCGGCACAAACATATACATGAACACACCGTAAAATACTACGCTTGCAAACAAGACAACAGCCGCATCGAACCATGCTAATCCCCATGCACTTACGAGAATAAAAACCGTAGCTTGAACGATCAAAACATTCGACAGGACCCCTTTAAATGAATCGTACTTGTAGTCAGTAGATAGTGGATAAAGGTCTGGCCAAATTTTCAGTTCGTGCTTCCTAAGCATCGGCATGAGTTGGAAGCCTGTTAAATATAAAAATAACAAAGCCACCATGACTTTCACCCAAACAATACCTGATCCAATAATAATGATTGAAGCAATTAACGTTAATCGAACCCACAGTCCGAAATATTCATCCGATCGTAAGAACGTACGCACAAACAAATAGCGATACGTGTGCTTTGCTCCAAATGATGATCGATTTAACAGTGGGTCAAGCCAACGTCTTCTTTTTGCTTGTCCTTTTAAGTGCGGAACGTCTGTAAACAAGTTAGCGAATCGATAAAATCGATGTAGACGCGCCTGCTCAAGATCAATGAGCAACTCCCATTTAATCGTTTTACTTGCTGATGTTTTTTTCAATGCCAAAAGGTACCCGAGCAAAATCACTCCAATCGCCATTATGACCCATAATGGGATTTGTGCAAAAATGGCCCATAAAAATGTCACATTTAAAATCAAGCGACAGACCATGTCCACACGATGAGTCAATACTTCTTGGTGTCGAAGCACCGTCCACCGCAACATTAAATTCCAAATTTTCAACAATAAAACGATTGCTAACAACCAGAAAAAATCAACAAACGCTACTCCTTGAACCTTTACATACATCGGCATTGAAACAGCTAAAGCAACGAGCACTAAATAAGATTGAAAGAAAAAACTGCTGACAATCGCACTTTGGAAATAGCGTTTCATTTGCCCTTCTAACGGGGTTAAGTATACTTTATCAGGCTCTTTTAAGTATGTATAAATCGGGCTCATCGTCACAATGATGCCAAGCACCAAAGCCATTATAACCGCGGCGTTGAAATCTGTAGACAAGGTATTTACCCAGTTACTATACGCATAACCACCTCCGCCAATGGCGAAAACCAAGACGAACATCAAGTGTCCGTTTAAAATGTAGCGCAAATATTTTTGGAGCTCTCGATTATAGTCTTGCAGGCGATTCACCCATACATCATGAACGTGTTTCATATGAATCTTCCTTTGTTAGCTGTATATAGATGTCATCGAGTGTCGCACCTGGCATTGAAAATTGCACACGTAGTTCATCAAGTGTTCCCAACGCCCTTACTTCCCCTTCATGCAAAATAATAAACGCATCACAATACCGCTCTGCCGTTGCTAAAATATGTGTAGACATTAAAATGCTTGCCCCACCTTGTTTCATTTCTTCCATTAGATCCAGCAATGATTGAATAGCTAGTGGATCCAGTCCAACAAATGGCTCGTCAATGATGTAAAGACTTGGATTAGTTAAAAAAGCGCACATGATCATCACTTTTTGCTTCATTCCTTTTGAAAAGTGAGAAGGAAACCATTTCATCTTCCCTTCCATACGGAACTTTTGAAGCAATGTTGGAATTCTTTTTTCATAAACACTTTCATCAACCCCGTATGCCATTGCTGTTAATTTCAAATGCTCTTCAAGGGTCAGCTCATCATATAAAATTGGAGCCTCTGGTATGTAGGAAAATCTTTTTCGGTATTGATCTGGATCGTCTTTCAATTCGAGTCCATTGATCGAAATTGTACCTGAATGTTGTTCCATCAACCCGATAATATGTTTAATCGTTGTACTTTTACCCGCTCCGTTTAAGCCGATCAGTCCCACGATTTGCTGCTTGTCCATTTCGAAACTAATATTGTTTAGCACTGGTTTTCGTGTGTAACCACCAACCAGTGCTTTTATTTGAAGCAATGACATAGACTTCTTCCTTTCCTATTTGTATTACCCATATTGTAGCAGATTTCTTGTAGGAGGTTAAATGACACTCTTCTTTTAAGTCGATGTAAAATTTATCATATGGTAAAATAAATTCATCTTCATTTTGAAAGGGTTGAATACGATGAGTGATTGCATTTTTTGTAAAATTATTGACGGTGAGATTCCGTCTTCAAAAGTTTATGAAGATGACCATGTCCTTGCCTTTTTGGATATTAGTCAAGTAACAAAAGGTCATACTCTTGTTATTCCAAAAACACATAAAAAAGATGTTCATGAATTAACTCCTGAAATAGCCGCTAATCTATTTTCAGTTGTCCCTAAAATCACAAATGCGATGAAAGAAACGTATGACTTGAAAGGTGTGAATCTTTTAAATAACAATGGTGAATTTGCTGGACAATCAGTCTTTCACTTTCATCTACATATTCTACCGCGACATGGTAAGCAAGATGGCTTCAAACCAACATGGGACCTAAATAATGATGCCTATACGTCCGATCAACTAAAAGAGGTTGCAAGTGGGATCGCCAGCCTAATCATGGATTGATCAATTAAACAAAGACCTATAACAAATATTTATTTTATGTTATAATTGAGCTACTTTTCGCTAGCAGTCACGAGGACATGCTGGGAGGAGAGAGACTAGTCGAGGAGAGATGAGAAATGAATACACGAACATTAGTTGTATTATCTTTATTTGTAGGAATAGGTGCTACGTTGCATCTGTTAATTCCAGGGAGTTTATATATGAAGCCAGACATGTCGTTGTTAATGATGTTTATAGGCATTCTATTGTTCCCAGGCGTCAAAAACGTGCTACTTTTAGGCTTAGCAACTGGAGTGTTAGCAGGCTTAACAACTACTTTTCCAGGTGGTTTTTTACCAAACCTAATCGATAAGCCAATTACAGCATTCTTGTTTTATGGCATAGTGATCGTTACATCTAAATATGCTCGTACAGTAATTGGAGCTGCTTTATTAACAGTTTTAGGAACAGTCACCTCAGGAATTCTTTTCCTAGGTTCCGCTTTTTTGATTGTAGGGCTTCCAGCTCCATTCATGGCTCTTATTGTGACAGCAGTTCTTCCTGCAACGGTGTTAAATGGTTTATTAATAGGGGTTATGTATCCCGTTGTTCAGTCGGTCATGAAGCGTTCAAGCCTAATGCAACCTGCTGCATAATATCCCATGGACCCGTCTTTATTGGCGGGTTCTTTTTTTCTTATTTATTACCATGTAAAATAGGTTAAAGAAAAAAAGAGAAGACTAGCAGCAAGACTAATCACTGCATTTCTTATTCTTATTTGTCTAGGTGGGTACATCATTTTGGATTGAATTTTCATCACCAACTTGAATGATAAACTTATCAGTACAATTGTACATATTAAAAAAATCCATTTTGCAATCACCAAAGTAGATTCCTCCTTTAGATAAGGGGTTCATTATTCTAGCTTATGTTTCATCTTTCTTTATTAAAACGAGTAAATCTCACAAAAGGATGTGTTTTTAATGAATGTTAAATTTCTTTCGTATGGACTCTTAGTAGGTTTTGTTGCCGGGGCGTCCAGTACACTTTTATCCACCCCACAATCAGGTAAAGAATTACGCGGGACAATCAAACATACTACAGATCATTGGTCTGATCACATGCTTGAAATCCAGATGAACCTGCAACAGGTGAAAGAGTCTATTCAACAAGTTTCAAAAGAAGGAAAAGACTCTTTCCAAACCATGGTTGGTGAGCTAAAGGAATCCGTTCAAGATTGGAAACGAGAGTCCGATCCCGCAATCAACAATTTACAAGAAGAACTTGCTGCAATTCAAGCAACGATGGAAGAACTCGAACGCACGATCAATCAAGATCAAAACAACACACAAACAACTTAACTTTTTTCAAAAACAATCTCATTTGAGGTTGTTTTTTTTATTGAGCACAGGTCTAAGCAAATTAGGTGAATAGTTATATTTTGTTTGTGAGCCATATGCCTTGTTAGGAATGATTAGCCAACTTTCTTTTTTTATTGGAAAGTTAAATCAATTCGTACTTTTTTTGTTTTTACTTTATTGCTATAATATTAATCAGTTAATTGAAAACATACTTAAGCCAATTCATTGCAAAGTAGGTGAAACATTTGGATGAACAACCCTTTACCATGAAAGAAGCCATGTTATTTAGTCAACGGATAGCACAATTAAGTAAGGCCCTGTGGAAATCAATTGAAAAAGACTGGCAACAATGGATCAAACCTTACGACCTTAATATTAACGAGCATCATATTTTATGGATTGCTTACCACCTAAAAGGAGCATCGATTTCCGATGTTGCTAAATTTGGTGTGATGCATGTATCCACAGCTTTCAATTTCTCAAAGAAACTAGAAGAGCGTGGATTTCTTCAATTCTCAAAAAGAGAAAACGACAAACGAAATACGCATATTAAGTTGACAGAAAAAGGGGAGTCTCTGCTACTTGAGCTAATGCAGAATTTTGATCCCAAGAACCACGCAGTATTTCAGGGTGCAAGTCCGCTTCGCGAGCTTTATGGAAAATTCCCTGAAATGATTGAAATGACAGCCGTAATCAAAAATATTTATGGCGATGATTTTATGAAAATTTTCGAAAAATCATTCCACAATATTGAAAGCGAATTCACTGAAAAAGAAGGAAAAATTCTCAAAGCTAACGAGTCCTCTTCCATTGAGGATATTGCCTCTTCCTCTTAATTTGAAACCAGTTATCATTACTGATTTTTTTACTCTATCTACTCCTAATCTAAGTCGCTCAAAATGAGTGGCTTATTTTTTTAAAAATTTATCAGAAAAGCTATTGATTTTTCGGATCAACGGGAGTAAAGTATCTTTGCAGGTGAAACAAAAACGCAAGCCGCTTTTCATTCTCGACAAACATAAGACTCACAACATTAAGCGCTTTTTCCTTTTAGCCCACTTGGTTGTTCGCTTATGACGACTTCGATGGACTTGTTATTTGAGCCACATTGCTGATATTACATAGATGAATTTTTCCTTAAAAAGACAACATTCATCGTCGAAATTGGAGGGTGATTATATGCATTGTTGGAAATCAATAAATGTAAAAAAACAGTATGGATTTTATCGGATCTTCATGTTATCTACGATCCTAGTTCTGACTGTTTTTTCATTTCTACACATAGTAAATCAAATCATTAGGGACACAGTTTTTTATGATCATTATTTTTCTCTTTTTATAATTGGGTTCTTTTTAATGTATCCTCTCCATAAATTATTTCATGCACTTCCTTTGATTCGGTATATAAACGAAATACAGATTCGAACACGTTTTCAATTTTATTTTGTGCCGATCATGTCTATACGCGTAAAAAAGCCAATTCCTAAGTTAGCATTTCTCATGGCACTGATTTCACCATTTGTTGTGATAAACGGAGTACTTTTAATCGGAGCTGCAACTTTTCCAAATTACGCGCATTATTTCACGATGTTAACTGCCTATCATAGTGGAATATGTTTAGTAGACTTCTTATACGCCAAGTGCTTAATCAAGTCCCCTAAGGGTGCGTTCATTGAAGAATATGATGAGGGTTATGAAATATTAGTCCCCGTAAAAAATGTAGAAATGCATGTATAAGTGGCAAATCCCTCTATTATTCTTCTGATCTTACAGTAGAATAAATAGAGGGTTTTTGTTCTTTCACAATAAAACAAACGTAACTCTGTTTTTTCATTTCATTTTTTGGTATTGTAGTAACTAGAGAATAGGAGGGGTTGGGCAATGGTCTCCGTTGTTGTATTATTTTTTATTTTGTTTACCGTTTTTATATTTTATTCGATCAATAGCATGACCAATAAATTATGTGTGCAAAAAGAAATCCCCGATGAGCGGCAACAAAAAGTTTTTCGAACGATCAATATTCTTATTTTGATCTTGTTAGTTTCATCATATGTTGAGGTTTTATACACATAATTAATATTCAAAAATGGAAGCTTAATAACAGCTTCCTCAAACGTGAAATTTAATCTTAATTAAAACGAACTGACTATAATAGTCAGTTCGTTTTTTCTAAATACTAATTGACTAATGGATATTTACACCAGTCAAACTGTCACCAGTCTTTTTAGGGGTCCCATTAGTCTGTTCGTTGAAGAAAACCACAGCTGTCGAAAAATTCTCGACAGCCCTTTTTTTATCTTTCGTAAGAACAACAGCATCCAATAATGATCAATAGAATAAACACTACAACAATTAACGCAAAGCCCCCACCTTGTTCCATCATTCCCCCTCCTCTCTTTCTTATTTATGCTATTCAACCAGGGGAGCATTGGAATGGGCATCAGAACGGATTGTTAAGTAATTTGAAATAATTAATAATGATAAAAGAGCCCTTGTAAAAATATTCAACGAATTGGCGATGTATGGTATAGTAGTATTTGTAGTTTTTTCAACATGTACATAACAGCATAAGGAGAGGAATTAAATGAAAAAGTGGATCGCAACAGTATCGTTAGCAGTTGGTGTCACAGGTCTTGCTGCGTGCAGTGATGATGGAACAGTACTTGTCTCTTCATCTGTGGGTGATATAACAAAAGAAGAATTGTATCAACAAATGAAGGATTCATATGGTCAAACAACCCTTGAAACTATGATGACTGAAGCCGTGTTGCAAGAAAAATACCCTGTAACTGATGAAGAGGTAGACGCTGAAATGAATGCGATAAAAGAAGGATTTGACGACGAAGAACAATTCGAAGAAGCCCTTGCAATGGAAAAATATACTGAAGAATCTCTCCGTCAAGAGGTTCGATTTAATAAACTTCTAACAAATGCAAGTATAGCTGATATTGAAGTACCTGAAGAAGAAGTTCAAGCCGAGTATGAACGCATTAAAACAGAAGTCAATGCACGACATATAATAGTTGAAGATGAAGAAACAGCTAAAAAAGTGAAAGAGTTGCTTGAAGAGGGTGGCGACTTTGCTGAATTAGCAGAAGAGTATTCAACAGATGGTTCTGCAGAAAACGGTGGCGAACTTGGCTTTTTCGGAGTTGGCCAAATGGATCCTGCATTTGAAGAAGCTGCATTTGACTTAGAAGTAAACACGATTAGTGAACCGGTACAATCGAGCTTTGGTTGGCATATTATTGAAGTAACTGAAACGCGTGAAGCTGATCTTGAAGAAATACGTGATCAAATCGAACTTGAATTAAAATTAGGTAAGGCTGATCCAATCGATGTAATCATTCAAAAAGAATTAAGTGCTGCTGATATTGATGTAAAAGATAAAGATCTCGCTAATACATTTGATGCTCTTCTTGGGACTTCAGAAGATGATGACGATGTTGAAGGTGATGACGAAGAGTAAACAACTTGAACAAGAGAGTAAGAGGCTCGTTCAACCTAGACAAGCATAAGGCGCTAATCTCTAGATAGCTTGTTTTCATCTATAGAAGGTTAGCCGTGTGTGCTGAATGAAAAATGATTCCATATGTATTTATCAAAGTTATTTAAAATATGGTTCCTAAACAGAAAAAGAGCCGGCAGCGCGCCAGCTCTTTTTCTGTCCTTACTTCTAATGATTATTTACTCTTCTTCTCTTGTAAGCATACCTCTTCGTCTCTTCGCCTTTTCATCTACCATACGTTTAATATATGTTTGACCATGTTCTTCGATCCATTCGTTTTCAACCTTTTTTTCAGCATAAGCTGCTCGCACCATCATAAGTGCACTTAGTACAATGCCAACTATTGTTAAATCTATCCATAAAGGAAACATTTTTTCTCCTCCTTTTCAAGCAATGAAATAGATCGCTTGTTTTAATTGGTTATGGACAGCCTATGCTTGTACTTAAAAGAAAATGCACTCTCATAGCAAGAGAGTGCATTTTCTTTATTCATTTCCTTCATCGTACATTAAAGGTTTATAAAAAGAACGATTTTCAAGTGCAAATACTCGCTCTGTAAATTCACCGGATTTCGTGCGATTTAATACACGATCCATCATATTCATTTTGGCATCGAGATTGTCTATATAATGTAAAATCTCTGCCTCACGGATCATCGGCGGTTTTGGAGATCCCCATTCTGCTTTGCCATGATGAGAAAGCACCATATGCTGAAGCATGAGAATTTCCTCTCCTTTTAACTCAAGCTCATCGGCAGCCTTTCCAATTTCATTAATCATGAGGGTGATATGTCCAAGAAGATTTCCCTCAAGAGTATACGTTGCTGATACAGGTCCTGATAGCTCTTCCACTTTCCCCATGTCGTGCAAAATAATGCCAGCATAGAGTAAGTCCTTATTTAAAGAAGGGTATAGTTCAGTTAGTGATTTAGCTATACGAAGCATGGAAAGGGCATGATACGCTAGCCCAGAAACGAATTCATGATGATTCTTCGTAGCTGCAGGAAACTCCATAAATTCCTTTTGATGTTTTTTCACTAAATGACGTGTGAGACGTTGAATGGTTGGGTTTTTCATCTCAAAAATATATTGAGTGAGCTGATCCATCATATCTTCTTTTGAAACTGGTGCTGTTTCTAGAAATTCACCTATGGACACACCGTCTGTAGGCATAGCTGGTCGAATCTTTCGAAGTCGCAATTGGTTTTTCCCACGGTAATTATGAATTTCACCCGCTACTTTAACGATTGCCTGTGCAGGGTATTTTTTTGCTTCCTCTTCTCCTGCATCCCAAAGCTTTGCTTCAATATCTCCACTTCTATCTTGTAAAATAAGCGTTAAAAAAGGCTTACCAGTGGTTGTTACACCTTTTGTAGATTGTTTGATCAATAAAAATTGCTCCACCGGGTCACCTGCATTAAGATACGTAATTCCGTTCATTCTTTCCACTCCTTTAAAAAACAACTATGTATTAACTTAACTATGACTTATACCCACTATATGCTTAGCTTTTTTGGCAATCCAAATTCGTGTGGCAACTAGACCTACTATCATGACCGTAGCACCAAACAAATACGGAATATGAATGTTCCAAATGAATAATGTTCCCGCTACAATAGGTCCTGCCACGTTTCCTAAGCTAAAAAATGAATTATTTAACCCCATAATCATCCCTTGTCGCGTACCCGCAAGCTTCGAGATGAGGGAATTAAGTGAGGGACGGAGCAATGAATTTCCGATAAAAAAGATACTCGCCGTTACAATGACCATAACAAATGTTTCTGCAAGTGTCATAATAACAAAGCCAACTGCACTTATGATCAGTGCAATCGTAACAACTTTTTCTTCCCCAAGCCAGCGGGTCATTCGACCAACGCCCACACCTTGAACAAGCGTGCCTACTACTCCAACAAAGAGGATAATTAAACCAACTTGCTGCGGACCATATCCATATCTTTCGAGCGCGTAGTAGGCAAATATCGACTGGAAATTAGCTAAGCCAAAGCTCATGATAAAAACAAGAATAAGTAAAAAACCAACGGGACTGCTTAACGCCGTTTTATATTTTTCAAATTGACTTGTTCTTGGCTCGTGGCCTAATGCCTCACGTTGTTCTTTTGTAAACGATTCAGGAAGAAAAATAACTGAGACTACGGCCGCAATCGAAGCAGCTATCCCGGCAAACATAAACGGGTATGATAAATCATATTCAGCTAACCATCCCCCGATGCCAGGTCCAACAACGATCCCAAGCCCCATCGCAGCACCTAGAGTACCCATACCTTGTCCACGACTTTTATCATCTGTTACATCTGAGACGTAGGCCATTGCCGTTGGCATAAGTGCCGAACCGAATATTCCAGCCATCATTCTAGAAATGAACAACATCCAAAGCCCTGTAGCAAAAGCAAAAATAAATTCTGCTATTGCAAAACCAAGGAGTCCTATCGTAATGAGTGGTTTTCGTCCAATCTTATCAGACAGCTTTCCCCACACTGGAGAAAATAAAAATTGCATAAAAGCAAATACGGCAACAAGGAAACCTAACGTTTGTGCATTTGCGTTAAATTTTTCAACATAAAACGGTAATATTGGGATAACTAACCCTATCCCTACCATTACAATAAATAAATTAAAGCTAAGTAATAATAAGGGTCCCTGCTTCGTTCTCTTTTTTTTCGAACCAGATTTCATTCATTCAACTCCTTTCATTCTCTATTAACATTATGTTTCTATCATACCTTAATCAGCTATCTCAAAACAATCATCCGTATAGCAAACAAAAATAAGAACGCACATTCTTGTTTTTTATATCAGAGAACCGAATTCAAATCTAAAAAAATCGGCCACAAGGACCGATTTTTTATTTTTCTTTCTTTGATATCATCAATGCTTTCTTTATATCTTTAAAGGATGAACTGTTGCCATACATAAGAACGCCACCGCGATACACCTTCGCCCCGAACCAACCTAGAATAATAATTGTCACGACGGTTAATCCGATAGCTAAAAGTGGCTCCCACAATGGAAGATTTAGCATACCCACACGTGTAAGCATCACTAAAGGACTGAAAAATGGAATATAGGAAGTGATCGTAACAAAACTAGCTTCCGGATCAGCAAGCCCGTAAAATGACAGCATTGCTCCCGTTACAACCAATAAAGTCACCGGCATCAGCATTTGCTGAAGGTCTTCAATTCTACTTACAAGCGACCCTAAAAACGCAGCGAGCGTTGCAAACAAGAAGTAGCCAAGAAGAAAAAACACAATCCCAAAAAGAAACGTTTCAATACTACTGCTTGAAAAATCAAAAAGACTGTATAAGCCTCCTTCCATCGAGTCACTGCTTAATTGAACAGATGCAAAACCAACTGTGCCCCAAATCGCAAGCTGAGTTAATCCTAACAATCCCACCCCAAGAATCTTCGCGAAAATTTGTTGAACAGGCGAGACACTTGAGATTAAAATTTCCATTACTCTAGATGACTTTTCTGTAGCAACCTCAGTTGCAATCATCATTGAGTAAATCAGTACAGACATGTAAATAGCAAAAATCATAATATACACAAGACCACGCGCTTCATTCAGTTCTGTTTCTGATTTTGCTGTATCAGAAAAAGAGGATTGTTCAAATGCAACTGGCATATTCAACATAGCAAGCTCATCAGCACTTAAATTAAGCTCTGTTGCTACGAAGTTTGACTGAATCGTTTGAAGAGTCAGTTGTAGATCAGTTGAGAAAGCTCTGGAAGTTAATGACTCAGACAAATAATCCGCTGTAATCTTGCCATTATCCTGTAATGATACCGCAAGCAAAGCATCATACTCACCAGCAGCTACTTGGTCTTCAAGATCAGCAAGAGAGGCATCACTTTGTTCGATCGTAATATCTTGATTTACAATCGATAGTTGCTGCTCTACTGCGGCTGCAATACGGCCTTCTTCATCATAAATGACGATATTCCACCCATCGCTTTCTCTATCACTCCCTGAACCAAACTGATCAGTAATCGTTTGAAAGTTCGTTCCAACTACTATGGCCAGCATGAATAAAAAAGTTGTAATCAGAAATGATTTTGACTTAAATTTTTCAACATATGTTTTAGCTATAATGAGACCAAACCTATTCAAAGGAAGCACCTACTTTCTCGATAAAAATGTCGTTAAGTGAAGGTTCTTCTAGAGAAAATTGTCGAATAAACCCTTTTGAGTTTATTTCTTTTAAAATAGCTTGAGAGACTGCTTCATTTTCGATTTGTAATTCTACGCCATCCATGCGCTCTTTCACTTTCACAACACCTGGGAAAGATGACAAGTAGGTCAAGTCAAAATCAGTATCAATCAACAAGTTTTTCTTGCCGAATGAGCGTTTGATTTCTCGTAGTCCGCCATGAACAACTGTTGATCCTTTATGAATGATACACAAACTTTCACATAACTCTTCAACATGCTCCATGCGGTGACTTGAAAAAACAATCGTTGCACCCTGGCGCTGGATATCACGCACGGCTTCTTTAAGGATTTCAACATTTACTGGATCTAAACCACTGAATGGCTCATCTAAAATTAATAAAGATGGCTTATGTAAGATGGCTGCGATAAATTGAATTTTTTGCTGGTTCCCTTTTGATAATTCTTCCACACGTTTATTTTCATACTCAGGTACATTAAATCTATCGAGCCAGTATGTTAATTCTTTTTCTGCAGATTTTTTGTCCATTCCTCTTAATCTAGCTAAATAGACGATTTGGTCTTTTACCTTCATTTTTGGATATAGACCTCGTTCTTCAGGTAGATAGCCAACTTCATTGCTATTGTGGTACCCAATCGATTGATCATTCCACTTGATTTCTCCGTCAGATGCATCTATTAGACCGAGTATCATACGAAATGTTGTTGTTTTCCCCGCCCCATTTGCACCTAAAAAGCCAAACATCGATTTTTCTGGGATTGTAAGCGACAGGTTATTAACGGCAACGTGATCACCAAATCGTTTTGTCACGTTTTTAATATGTAATGTCATGATAAACCCTCCTTGCTTTTCACTAACATATCATACGAACTAAAAAGGTAAAAGATTCATTTTTTTCCTTCCCCTCCCTATCTTTACTAATTCAAATGAAGTGTGCAAGAATATTAGGGAAGCGTTTACACTTATGAACAAGGAGATGGGATCCATGGGTATTTATAAAATGACGGCATTTGATGAAAAAGGAACACTTCTTTTTGAAGAATCATTTGAATCTGAAAAAGATGAGCAAGCGAAGAAAATCGGAATAAAGCGTTTCGAGGAAGAAAAATTGTCTGAGCGAACACACCGCTTAGTATCGCCAAAAGGTAAGCTGCTACTGTTTCATACATAAGTGCTAAAGCCTGAGTTAAATAACAAAAGGCTGCCAGTTATTCATTTGGCAGCCTTCCTAATTTTTATTTCCCTTTGAAGTTTGGTTTGCGTTTCTCAACAAACGCTTTAATTCCCTCTTGATGATCTTCCGTTTGGCGCATACGCCACTGAGCTTCTAATTCTGCTTCAAGAAATTTCTTCAATTCACGTGATTGTCCAAGTCGAAGAATCGATTTTGTTTCCAACATTGCATTTATAGGACTCGATTGGAAATTATGTACTAATTTTTTCACTTCATCTAGTCCTTTATTTTCTGCAACCACACGATCAATTAAGCCAATTGCATATGCTTCTTGACCGTTCATAACCTCACCCGACCAAATAAGTTGCATTGCTTTTTTTTCACCAAGACGCTCTTTTAAGAAAAAGTGACCGCCTCCATCAGGAACAAGTCCGATTCCAATAAAATTCATTGCAATTTTACTGCCTTCTTCGGCTACGACCATATCACTCGCTAAGGCAATACTTAACCCAAGTCCGGCTGCAGCACCGTGAATCGAACAAATTGTAATTTTATCCATCGTATAAAGAGTCATCGATAGCTCAGAAATAACATCCATGATTTTTTGAAAATTATCTTCTCCATCCATGGAGAGCATCGTCTTGATGTCCCCACCTGAACAAAACGCTCGTCCTTCCCCTCTTAACACAACAATTTTAATAGCTGGATCTCGATTTAATTCTTTTAAAGATTGGACTAGTTCAAGCATCAAATCACTTTGCAACGCATTTAGGCTTTTAGGTCGATTTAGAGAGATCCAACCAACTTCTCCTTCAATTTCAACATTTACAGATTGATAATTTGTTTTAATTGCCATGATTTCATCCCCTTTATAAAATGAATGTTCATTCATTATTTCGAGGTTTGATGATGAAACTCCTGCAATTTTTTAGAAATTTTTAGTCTCATTCGTTCCAATTAAGTAAGATACCTAGGATTTTTGCGCTTTTTTCGGAAATAATGCTTCTAAATAATCAATCTTCTTTTTTGTATAATCCATAAACCCATCGTTGTACGATTTCGGATCTTTCGGATTGGAAAAATGCGTAATTTTTCCTGTAGCATGGTCGATGAATTTACTTGCCGCTCCACATCCTAGTCCTACAATCGTTTGGACCTCTTCCATGATAATGATGTTGTAGAGGCTTTCTTCTCCTGGCATGGCATAGCCAACATTTTCGAGATTCCCTAAAATATTTTTTTGACGATATAGATAATACGGAACATATCCTTGATCATTCGTCCATTCCTGAGCAAGATTCATCATTTTTTCCACTTCGTTGCGGTCCGCCACTTTGTACTTGTCACGATTCAATGTCATTTCTGACGCACGTTTAAATGAAAGAGTGTGGACTGTAACTGATTCGGGCATAAGTTTTTCTGTTTCATTTAACGAATGCTGAAGCTCACTGACTCCTTCATTAGGAAGACCAATAATCAAATCCATGTTAATGTTATTCATTCCATGCTCACGGGATAAATGAAACTTATCAATGGTTTCTTGTACTGTGTGATGGCGTCCAATCGCTTTTAATGTTTCGTCTGTGTAAGATTGTGGGTTAATTGAGATTCGATCAATTTCCCATTTATTTAAGACGTCTAATTTATCTGGTGAAATCGTATCAGGTCTTCCAGCTTCCACAGTTACTTCTCGAACGGTTTTTACATCAGGGAATGATCGATACATCTCATCATATAGTGCATCCATTTCTTCTGCTGTAATTGCAGTGGGCGTTCCTCCACCAAAATAAATCGTTGTGATTTTTACACCACGTTCTTTTAACCATCGACCTGTTTCTTGTATTTCATAATGTAAGCCTGCGAGAAAAGCAGAAACTTTCCCTAACTTCCCTTGGATCGCAAAAGCAGGAAATGTGCAATACGCACATTTTGTTGGACAAAATGGGATTCCAATATAAATACTGACCTCATCTTGCAGCTCATATAAATCTGGGATCATCTTTAATTGGCGTCCAACAATTTGCTCCATTAAATCAATTTTTTCATCTGTGATTAAGTACTGTTGCTTTAAATGAGTTCGTGTATCAATTACAGATGTGCCTAACATTTTCTGCTTGTGCATTAGCTTAGTTGGACGAATACCTGTTAGCACACCCCATTTTTGGGTGATTCCCGTATATTCTTGAAGGATAGACAAAAACACGTGTGAAACAGCGTTTTTATTTTGTTTAAAGCTTTCTTTCTCGGTTTCTTTTTCAATGTACTGTGCAGAACGCTTTGCTGTTAATACAGGATCTTCCAATTCAGCATAAGCAGTTATTTTATTTCCTTCTATGTCCGTTTTGATGCTCACGACCAATGCGTCTTCTTCGACCTCATCTGAAATCGTAAGCTTTGTATCTTCATAAAATAAGTTAGCAATGAGCTGTAATGTTCGTTCATAGCGCTGATCATTAAGCCCTTTTACAATAATAGTCAATTTTATCACCTTTCTGGTGTTAGCTTTTTTTATGTGTATATGGAAGAGGAAAAGTTAAAGTTCTTGTCGCTTCCTGCTTGGTGAAGATGTTTCGTCACTTGAAGTTCACGAAGTACAGTTGAAAGCTCTTCTGGTAGTTGATTCTTTCTCTTGTTATCCTTTATTATAGAGGAAGGATTTCTTCTTTTTGGTAATGATTTTCAGCAATTCCACTATAGAATGAGATATTTTTTCACGTCTTATGCTTGTTGTCAAGCAATGAAATTAAGACGGTATAAAGCTTTAGCAGTACGACTTCGAAGTCGATATAAGAAAACAGACTTGTCTTAGGAGGATTTACTTCATGAAATGGCCATGGTCTTCAAAAAGCAACAACGTGAAAAAAAACTCTCTTGCCGACCTCATCGTACAACAGCCAGCAAATGCTGTGGAAATCAGTACGCCAGCACAAATAACGACTGCAAGACAAATGAGTATCATTCAACTTAAAAAAGAAGATTTGCAACGATTGGTCGTGTTTCAACCATTTGTTTCTGAAAAGATAGACTTTATTGTAGAACAATTTTACAACACAATCGGTCAAGAACCAATCTTATCGAAAATCATCAAAGATCATACTACAATTGAACGTTTAAAGAAAACATTAAACGTACATATTCAAGAAATGTTCAGTGGGAAAATTGATGAGGCCTATTTGAAACAGCGCGAACGAATTGCAGTCGTTCATTTACATATTGGGCTTGATCCCAAATGGTACATTGCTTCTTTTCAAGATTTACTTAACACGTTTATATCAATTATAGAAGAACTTCCTTTTTCAGAAGAAGACAAGTTCAACATTTTACGTTCGGTTTCTCGTGTTTTAAATCTTGAAATGCAAATTGTTCTTGAATCATATGAAAATCAGCAAGATCACCTACTTAGAACAGAACAAAGTCGCTTAGAAGAACTCCTTCAGACACTAAAAAACAGTGCTGCTACGCTTTCTCTAAGTAGCCAATCAACAAGTTCGAACGTACGGAGCATGAAAGAATCGCTTGATCAGCTTGCAATCTTATCACAAAGTGGTACTGGAATTGCTGATACATTACAACAACAAACAACCAAAGAACAAGAAAAACTTGAAAAAACCAAGCTGGAAAGCGAACAAATTTCATCGAAAATGCAAACGACAGAAACGAATATTCGCGAGCTCAATCATTTAAACGGACAAATTTCTGAAGTTGCGAATATGGTTACCTCGATCGCTGATCAAACGAATTTGTTGGCCTTAAACGCTTCAATTGAAGCAGCCCGTGCAGGAGAACATGGAAAAGGATTTGCTGTTGTAGCAGATGAAGTTCGGAAGCTCGCTGAACACACCAAAGAGTCAGTTAGCCAAGTGTATGACTTACTGAAAGATACGAATGTAAAGACAAAAACAATTGAGGATTCTATCTTAGAATTAAAAGACTTATTCCAAGCCGAACGGGATAGCATTTTGTCAACAAGCATGTCATTTAATGAGATTTTGCAATCCATGATGAAGTTAAAATCTCAAAGCGGTCAAATTGATCAAGATATTAAAGGCCTTGTCACCGTTTTGGAACATATTTCACAAGAAGCATCTGAAGTTGCAGAGGCTGCTGTATCATTAGAACAACAATAAAAACAATCCGAGCAGTTTAACCTGCTCGGATTGTTTTTATTAAGAAAGAAATTATTGCACATTACCGTCTTTTTCCATTGATCCGTATAATTCTTCTAATGGCTTCATAATCACTTTGTTTAGCTCTTGAATCAGCATGCTCATGCGTTGCTCAGATTCCATTAGCTTTGAAATAATTTCATGTTGTTGAACAAGTTGAGCTGTTTTTTGTGCTTGCTCCACTTCTTCCTCTGTAATTTCTGCCCCACTCATTTGCTTTTCTTGAAGACCCAACTGAATGTCTCGGAAGTTTTCAAAAATACCTCTTGCGGATTCATCCTTGTTCACCGCATCATACATTGCCTTTAATTGCGTAAACTCTTCGCTTTGACGAATCGCACGCTCCATTTCGTTTGCATGATCGTACAGATTAATTGACAACTGTAAAACCTCCTTTTTAATCACACTTACCCTCTTCCCCATTGAAAGGGAGATCAAACATGGTTACTAGTAAATTGTATTATACTATAACAAAAAGTACAAGAATTCCTTGAAGGAGACCGATTATTCCTCCAAGTACTGCACCTAAATACGTGATCATTTTAAACTCTCTTCTTGAGATCCCTAATATAAGATCTTCAAGACGGGAAATTTCAAATGAATCCACTTGCTCACGCACAATTTCTTGAAGTTCCATTTTCGATAAAAGTTGCTCTACCTTTTCTAACAGCATACCTCTTGTAAGCCCAACCATCTTTGGAATTAAACCTTGAACAATGCCTTCTTCTAAAGGAGCGGTTGCCTGTCCAAGTGGGCGTTCCAACCATTCATGAAGATTAATTCTTTCTTTTAATAAACGTTGAAGTCGCACAATTAAGTCTTGATCTGTCACAATGGAAAATGCACGGTCCCATTGCCAGTCCTTCACGGTTTCCCATTCTTTACGTAAAACTTGTTCGAGGATCTTATGTGTTCCTTCATGCTTCAAAAATTTTATGATTTCCGGTTGAACCTTATCAGCGAGAGATGTGTTTCCCATAATCATTTGGATCATGCTACCTAACGTTCCACGCGTTTTTAAAAAGTCTTCGATCATGATACGCACTCGGTCTTTTCCTTCTTCGGATGAAAAGTATTCGATTCCCTTATCCAGAATGTAATAGGTGACTACATCCACTTTCCCGTCTAAACGAACAATCCAACGATTGGGCAATGTTTCGCGAATCGTTTTCGTTTTATAGCGCTCTTTAACTGTTTCATATTGTGACTCAATCCACGTGTCCATTGATTTTTCAACGTAGGGTACGGGTGAGTCAATGTCAAACCGATCCAGCCAAGCTTGTACTGGTTCTTCTGACTTAAATATACGGTCACTTTTCTGTTGCAACCATCCTGTCAATGCTTCCTCTTGTTTATCGTTTAAAAAGCGGTTCTTAAGACTCTCAGCCGTCAGTAAGTGATTCACGACCATCAGACCAAGCTGTCTAGCTAATTCCTCTCTTCTTTTAGGAATAAGACCAGGGGTAAAAGGTACACGCCATCGTCCAATAAAAACGGCTTTATAAGGTCGAAATAGCATTTTAATGGCCAGTGAATTTGTAACTCCACCGATTGCAGCACCAATCACAATCATCATAATTAACGTCCAAAAAGTTCCCATATCCCTTCACCTTCCGCTAAACTTCGCTACATTTGTAACGTTTTTCTCAGTATAGCAGAAAGTGTGGAAATAGTTGAATCAGGTCCTCCCTTCGTGCTTTTAGGATTAAATTTGTTTTGGTGAGAAGGTGTTCATATTAGTAGGCTGGATATCCCTCTTCGACCTCTTTTTTCATTTCATCTGTAAAGACATCTTTTCGTTACCAACTTAGACTGCTTTAAATAAACAGTTACCTCGTTGCATGATATACTAAATCTATTACTACAAACGAAACGGGGGGTTTGACATGATTCAACATTTTCACTTTCAATCGATGTTTGAAAATAAGCAATTGCCCGGTTGGACTTTTTCATTTACCTTTGAAGGACAACAAATTTCAGGTATGTATCATAAGGCTGGTAGCATTGAATGGACCTCTAACCATTCATTTTCTACTGAAGAAGCAGAGAATAATGTAAAAAAACAAATTCATGAACTCATGCTTTATCATGTATATGATGATCAATAGTATAGATTCCCTTTAAGTTACACATAGTATTTCTTAGGGGGTGTCATGATGTCTAAGCCATCGTTTTTGCCCGATACGTGTCACGAAGGTCGCGATAAAGCCTATCTTGACATTGACCGCTTTATCAATGAAGGAATGTCTGGTGGATCCGTATTTCGTTTTCATCACCTCGCAAACATTGAGGAAGAAGCAAAAGATCAGGAGCAAGAAGCACCACCTTCTGGGTCATAAAGGCCCCAAAAAAGCGATTGTCCCGGCAGTCGCTTTTTTGATGATTAATTTACCTTGAACTTATTTACTTACTAGATCTTTTCACACATCTTTTTTTTCTATACAATTAAGTCATTACTTAAAAGGATGATGTAGAATGTCAGTCATACAAAAATTGTTGGAGCACTATCCAAATGCGCGACAGGAAGATCAACGATTATACACGGCAAATAATAACCCATTTAAGTGGTATCGAGATCCACAAACAAACGAAACGATTGGATTTCCAACAAAAGATATAACCACGAAAGAATTAGACTTAATTGACCTCATACTTGAGCCTGCCATTGCTCCAAGTGTAGGGAAAAAAGCTGCTTGGAACCATTATTTGTTCGGTGATTCTTCAGAATGTCCATTACCGGACGGAACACTTCTCCGTATTGTGTTGTTTTCTTTTGCATCCAATCAAGAGCTTGTAGAAACAGATGACCCATTGCGATTTGTGTTTTCTAATGATTCGACGATCGTTTATCAAGATACGTTAAATGGCTATGTAATCGACCGACAATGTGAAAACTCATTATCTATCGAAGAACTTTCTTCTGCTGCTCAAGCATTGGAAACCGACGTCAATATCAAAGTACATTTTTATGTAGGATCGTTTCATACTATAGATCATGAAACAAAAGAAACCCTTTTACAGGAAATATCTTGGTACATCGAATGCAAAAATCAAATTAAACGCCCGACCGTTGTAACTGCTCAAGAAATGCTTCCAATAATAGCTTTGAAACATTTTTCAGATGTAGAAAAACGATCGTTGTTTTCAACTATATTTGACACATTTAAAACAGATCCTGACCTGGCCAATGTCATTCAAACCTTTGTTGAAAACTTATCTAATGTCAGTAGCACTGCGAAACGATTGTACTTACACCGGAATAGTCTTCAATATCGGCTCGATAAATTCTCAGACCGAACAGCGATTGACCTTAAGTCGTTCCACGGTAGTCTTATCGCCTATTTAGCATGCAAGGAATGGAAAAATCAAAATTAGCAAATAGAATGCTCGTCATGTTGACGAAAGGCATTCTATTTTTTTTGTGCACACTTCACATTGGAAGGGCTTACATTATTCTGTACAATTAGTTTTAGGTTAAACAATACATATTGGGGGTATGGCATATGGCAGAGTTAAAACTAACAAATATTTTCAAAGTATACGATAAAAACGTGGTAGCAGTATCTGATTTTAACCTTCATATTGAAGATAAAGAGTTTATCGTGTTCGTTGGTCCCTCTGGTTGTGGTAAATCAACAACTCTTCGTATGATCGCTGGGCTTGAGGAAATTTCAAAAGGAGATTTTTACATTGATGAAGAGCGTGTAAATGATAAAGCGCCTAAAGACCGCGATATCGCGATGGTATTCCAAAACTATGCACTATATCCTCACATGAGCGTATATGACAACATGGCGTTTGGTCTTAAGCTTCGTAAATTTGACAAAGCTGAAATCGAAAAACGGGTTAAAAACGCAGCAAAAATCCTTGGACTTGAAGCGCTACTTGATCGTAAACCAAAAGCGCTTTCTGGTGGTCAACGTCAGCGTGTTGCATTAGGACGCGCGATCGTTCGTGACGCAAAAGTGTTCCTTATGGATGAGCCTTTATCCAACCTTGATGCAAAACTTCGTGTTCAAATGCGTGCAGAAATTGCAAAGCTTCACCAACGTCTACAAACAACAACGATCTATGTCACACATGACCAGACTGAAGCAATGACAATGGCAACACGTATTGTTGTTATGAAAGATGGCTTAATTCAACAAGTTGGTTCACCAAAAGAAGTATACGATAACCCCGAAAATGTATTTGTTGGTGGATTTATCGGGTCACCTGCGATGAACTTCTTTAGCGGTTCATTGACAGATCAAGGTTTTGAAGTAAAAGGACAAATACTTGCCGTTCCTGAAGGTAAAATGAAAACACTTCGTGCACAAGGTTACGTCGGAAAAGAAATTATCCTAGGCGTGCGTCCGGAAGATATTCATGATGAACCTCTTTTCCTTGAAGCATCAACTGGTTCAAAGTTCCTTGCTGAAATTGATGTTTCTGAGCTTACAGGTGCTGAACTTATGCTTTATTCAAAAATCGGCGAGCAAGAATTTGTTGCACGTGTGGATTCAAGATCCGACATTAAAGCAGGACAACAAGTTGAACTTGCATTCGACATGAACAAGTGTCACTTCTTTGATGTTGAAAACGAGCAACGTATTCATAAGCAGCAAACAAAAGTGGAAGAATCTCCTTTGGCCCAACAAGCATAAGACGGGTTTCAAACGGGGCGTTCTTTTCCACAGCAGGAAGTGTCTTATGAATAGGCGGCTAATCACTGGAATTAGTCGAGGATATACATTGCAAACCATAAAAAACGAGGTGGACTCTTTGAAGAGCTCATCTCGTTTTCATTTTAGTCACTTTTATGTGCGATCTAGATTGACCATATCGATCGGTTGAATCCATTGCTCATACTGATCTTCTGTCACATACCCTGTTTCAATCGCAGCTTCTTTTAACGTAAGCTCTTTTTCAAATGCAAGTTTCGCGATTTTCGCTGCCTTTTCATAACCGATGTGTGGATTTAACGCTGTAACCAGCATCAGAGAATGATTCACATGACCTGCAATCACATCAACGTTCGGTTGAATACCTACTGCACATTTATCATTGAACGTCTTCATTCCATCCCCTAATAACCTCATGGATTGAAGAAGATTATAAATGATCACAGGTTTAAAAACATTTAATTCAAAGTTTCCTTGGCTAGCTGCAAAGCCAATCGTTGCATCATTACCCATCACTTGTGCACTAATCATCGTCAACGCTTCACTTTGTGTAGGATTGACCTTACCTGGCATGATGGAACTTCCTGGCTCGTTAGCTGGAATCCTGATTTCTCCTATCCCGCTTCTTGGTCCGCTCGCCAACCATCTAATATCGTTCGCGATTTTCATTAAGTCTGCTGCCAATGCTTTTAACGCTCCGTGCACATGAACAATATCATCATGACTCGTTAATGCATGAAATTTATTATCGGATGAATGGAAAGGGAAGCCTGTTTGTAGAACAAGTTGCTTTGCCACACGTTCACCAAATTCAGGATGAGCATTGATCCCTGTTCCAACCGCTGTTCCTCCAATTGCTAAACACAAAATATGCTTACTTGCTTCCTGAATCATGTTGTGCGATTTTTGAAGCATCGCACGCCATCCACTTATTTCTTGACCTAATGTAAGTGGAGTGGCATCTTGTAAATGAGTGCGCCCAATTTTAATTACTTCTTTGAACGCCTCTTCTTTCTCAAAAAACGTATCGGTTAACTTTTTTAAACTCGGAAATACCGTTTGACAAATACTTTTATATGCTGCAATATGCATGGCGGTTGGAAACGTGTCATTGGAGCTTTGTGACAAATTAACATCATCATTGGGATGAACACGCTCACCAATCGATTGCTCTTCAAGAAAAAAATTTGCTCGATAAGCGATGACTTCATTTGCATTCATATTAGACTGTGTTCCACTTCCTGTTTGCCATACGACAAGAGGAAAATGATCATCTAATTCGCCATCAATAATTTCATTACACGCTTTCACAATTGCATCTCGCTTATGCAATGATAATTTACCCAGATCGTAATTGACCATAGCCGCTGCCTTTTTTAGTTCACCAAAAGCATACGTAACTTCAATCGGCATTTGCTCAATACCAATCGAGAAATTCTCTCTACTTCGCTGAGTTTGTGCTCCCCAATACTTGCTTGCAGGAACTTGAACCTGACCTAGTGTGTCTTTTTCAATACGAAAATCCACTGCTGATCTCCTCCTTACAAACGTTTTAATGCTTACATTTTAACCTAATTAGTCCACCTAGGGGAGTTTTTTCGTTTTCTACACTGCCTACCACACTTAGGTGAAAACTGATTCGTTTATAACTATATCATGTTAAAAGTAAAGTAAAAAACGTTTCCGCGAAAGCTGAATTAAATCAGAATGAGTGTCAATTGATAAGACAAAGGTTCTTTGTGAAAATGGTAATATAAAAATTTTTCATGCAGGAAATATAGGCACTTTTATTAAAAAATCCATGCCTACAATTTAAAGGAACGGGGTATTAATTTTTAAAACGTTAATTTCTAACTTTTTAATATTAGATTGTTTACCTGCTCCATCAATAATTAAGTCTACTTTGTCTTTTGTTTTTTGAGTTTCTATATAAAGTTCTTCATCTGGCATCCATATTTTTTCCCATAAGTGACGCTTTTGTTCTCCATCACGTTCAATACCTCTAGCCAGTCTTAAATCTCTAGGACTATCAATCCAAATTTTGAAATCGTAGTAACTCTCTAGTTCTTCAACTAGAGAATAACATCCTTCAATAACTAAAACGCCTCCTGAAAGTACGTCATGCCATTCTGCCATCACGTCTTCATGCCAGTCATATCTTTGATATTGAGTATTTTGGTTTTTACTTAAAGGAAGCAATACTTGTTCCCTTACACGCTCACAATCCCAGTTACCTCCAATGTCGTTTGTTTCTATAGATCCTCTAAGTTTGGAAGGTTTATAAAAATCATCCATATGTATTACAGAAACTTTCTCCGAGTTAACTTCTTTAAAGGCTTGGGCTAAAGTACTTTTCCCTGCTCCTCCACAACCATCTATACCAATTAGAATCGTTTTTTTATTTTTTTTTTTCCAATCATTTTTTCATAAAGACCTTTCACTGATATATTCATTTTGTACCTCCTCCATAAATAACGTTTGATAAAAATTTGTAGACATAGATAAGAGTTCTTAAAGAAAAAACGGTCCGCAAAAATCCCGACCGCTTTTTTGTTTACCCCACCTGCATATTCCCTTGTTGCAACTGATACATTTGAAAATATTTACCTCTAAGAGCCATTAGGTGATCATGCGATCCTTTTTCAACAATCTCCCCTCGATCTAAAACCAGAATTTGATCTGCATTCTTAATCGTAGAAAGACGGTGAGCGATAATAAAAGTTGTGCGACCTGTTTTTAACGTCTCCATCGCTTCTTGAATGATCGATTCCGTTTCTGTGTCGACACTGGATGTCGCTTCATCCAAAATGAGTATGCTCGGATTGAATGCTAGTGCACGTGCAAATGAAATAAGTTGACGCTGCCCTGATGACATCGTGCCTCCTTTTTCAATTACCGGCTCATCCAATCCTTGTTCAAGATGTTTTAATACGCGGTCCGCTCCAACATCTTTCAGCGCTTGTTCTACTTTGTCTCGTGATATTCGAGAATCATTGAGACTGACATTGGACGAAATTGTACCTGTAAAGAGATATGGGTCTTGCAAAACAATTCCCATGTGATCACGAATGGTCTGTCGAGGGTATTCTTTGATGTTTTTTCCATCAATTCGAATCTCCCCTTTTTGGCAATCATAGAAGCGGAACAATAAGTTCATAATGGAGCTTTTCCCTGAGCCTGTATGTCCAACTAAGCCGATGGTTTCGCCAGGCTTTGCTTCAAACGATAAATTCTTTAGTACATAATCTTCTTTTTTATACGCAAATGACACACGGTCAAATTCAACGTGACCTTTATAGCGAGATATTCTGCTATCTTTCACTTCTTCTCCTTCTTCATCAAGAAGTTCAAAAACGCGTTCACCCGCAACTAAAGCTATTTCTAAATTCGCAAGTTGATTGACAATGCCTGTAACTGGCTGGAACAAACGCGTAATGTAATCCACGAATGCATACAAAACACCCACCGTTACAACTGATTCTGATCCGATTGCTCCGCTACCGAAATACCAGATAAATGTCACAAAAGTGATGTTACGCAAAATTGAGACGAGGTTATGTGACATCAATGAATTTAAGCTTAGTAGCTTATTTTGATAGTTAAAATGTGTATCGTTCATTTTCTCAAATTCTTGCTGTTTTTTTTGTTCACGGCGAAACGCTTGAATAATGGTCATGCCTTGAATGGATTCGTATATTGATGCATTGATTTCACTCACTTTTGAACGAACAACATGATTGTATTTCGATGCGTATTTACGATAGATGACCATCCATATATACAGTATTGGTAACAACAATAAACAAATCGTTGCAAGCTTTGGATCAAGGATGAACAAGGCTACGAAAATCCCTGTGATATACACACCACTGTAGAAAAATTGTGACAGTACTTGAACGTATAATTCACGAATGGCTTCCGTATCATTGGTAATTCTTGCTACAACTTTGCCCGCTGGTAATTTATCAAAGTAATTGATTGGCAACCGCTGAATATGGCTGAATAAATCTGTTCTCATTTTTTGAATAATACGATTCGCTGATCGCTGCAACGTATAACCCTGCCCAAAATGAAAAATTGCTGCCACTACCATTAACACAAAGTATAGTAGAACAAGCATGATGATCCTTGGTATTTCTGGTTGGTAAAAGGCTAAAACTTCCTTACCTGAAAGCTCTTGTGCTCCAAACTTGATGTCACCATCTTGAGTAGAAAAAGTAAGCTTACCATTGTCAAAAGATCGTTCTCCTTCTCCAGAAAAAGCATCAGGCTCATCGACAAAGAAGAATCGTGTACCCATTTGATAAATTCGTGCTTCTTGTCCTCGACCTTCTCCTTCTTCAAAATAATCTCCACGTTTATAAAATGTACCGTCATATGAAACAGCATCTTTTGTATCATCTGATTCAAACCAAGGCTGCTCGATCCCTAAAATATGGTCATCAATCATTTTTTTAGCAATAAATGGTCCTACAAGCTCTGCTCCTACTGAAACGGTCAGCATTAACAGCGCCAAAATAATTGTTTTCTTAAAAAATAATGCATACTGATATAATCGTTTTCCTACACTCATGAGCGCACCTCCCCTAGAAGTGACTCTTGAACCTGCTGTCGCTCATATTGCTGGAAGTACCATTTCTTGTTCGCTAACAGTTGATCATGAGTTCCTTCTTCAACGACTTGACCCTCATCAAGTACAATCACCCAATCTGCATGTTCAACGGCAGATAGACGATGAGTAGTGATGATTGTCGTTTTGCCGCTCCGTTCTCTTCGTATATTATCTAAAATATTTGCTTCTGTTTTCGCATCGACCGCAGATAAAGAATCATCCAATATTAAAACAGCTGGATCTTTTATTAGGGCACGAGCAATGGAAATTCGTTGCTTTTGTCCTCCTGACAGTGCAACACCCTTTTCACCAACAAGTGTCTCAAGACCTTCTGGCAGCATCTGAAGATCTTGCCCAAAATGCGCCATTCTAAGCGCATCCATCACATCTTTTTCTGTGGCACCATCTGATCCAAATAAAATATTTTCTCTCACACTTTTTGAAAAAAGCACGTGATCTTGTGGGACATAGCCGATCCAAGCACGTACATGATCTTTTGTTTGCTGATCAATAGACACATCCCCTATCGAGATTTCCCCTTCACCCACTGGATATTCTTTTAATAGTTGCTTAACGAATGTCGTTTTGCCACTCCCTGTTTTACCAACAATGCCAAGTGTATCTCCTTGTTTAAGAGTGACATTAACATTTGATAAATTCCTCACTGTTGAAGACGGATATTGAAATCCACTATTTGAAAAAGAAATGGCAGACAATGCCGATGCATTCGTTGGATTCTCGATATCGACAACCTCTTCTTGATAGCTTAATGTTCCATTCACACGGTCCATGGACGCATTTCCACGCTGCATAATATTAATAAGTTCACCAACCGCAAACATCGGCCATATCAACATTCCTAAGTAGACATTAAATGCGACAAGTTCTCCTAATGTGATTGTTTGGGTGAAGACAAGATGAGAACCATAGCCGAGTCCAATCATGTAGCTTATCCCTGTTAGAATTTTTGTTAAAGGATTAAAGAGAGAGTCAATGAACGCAACCTTCACATTTTTTTGGTATACATCCTCTGTACCCTCCAAAAATTGTTTTTCATCTGCACGTTCTTGTACATATGCTCGAATGACACGAACACCCGCAACCGACTCTAAAACACGGTCATTTAAATCACCAAATGCATTTTGAGCGCTTGTGTATCGGTTATGAATTTTTTTACCAAGTAGCTGCATAACTATTGCCAAAATCGGGAGCGGAATGATCGCAGCAAGTGTTAGTTTCCATGACACAACAAAGCCCATTGTAATTAAAAGGGTTAGCATGTAAGCAGTAGAATCGATCAGTGTCAAAACACCAAATCCTGCTGTAACCGAAATAGCTTTTAGATCGTTCGTTGATCGAGCCATCAAGTCCCCTGTACGGTTTCGCTCAAAAAATGTTGGTGTCATTCTTAAAAGATGACCCATGAACATCGAGCGCAAGCGTCTCTCGATTTCATTTGCCCCACCAAATAACAAGTACTGCCATACGTAATTCATCGCATAAGAAACGACAGCAATGACCAGTAAAATAATGACATATTGCATCAAAATTGATTGTGTTAATTCACCTTGAAAAATATCATCAATTGCGAGTCCAACGAGCAAAGGTGGAATCACTTCGAATATATTGGCGATAAGCAGTAGAACGATTGCGATCGTATACCGCTTCCAATGCTGTTTAAAAAACCAGCCTAGCTTATAAAAAATATCAAACATAATTAAAAACCTCCTTGTACATCCGATTCAACAAGCTATCCACTATCCATCTCCACCGTTTTTATCCGTCTCTTTACATTCATTTTCATCTTTCCTTCCTCCTCTCCGTTTTGCCGATACTCATTGCCTGAACATCATCTATCGCAACAGATACTTCTGCTGATAGCTAAAAAAACGCAAAATAAAGAAGCATACTGAGCCTATAAAAGCACAGCATGCTTCCATCAAAAAAGGCACAAACTACATTACGCAGCCTATGCTCTAGTATGACAGTATTTAGATTAGTCCAAAAAATCAACGGAATGATCGACTGTTACAAAGAAGTTTTTCGCTGCGTGCTATTCAATTGGATAAAACGATCTACTGTAATTCCTTGAAAGTTAATCATGACACGCAACTCCCTTCTTTAATAATTTCACCCATCTACTGGATATATTTAGATTATAGCAATGGCTAAAAAGTGTCAATTGTTTTTTTATAATTTTAAAAATTGAAACTCATTCAGATAAAAGATTAAAGTATTCATTTCTTTATTCAATTGTTCTTAAAATCGCTCGTACTGGACTCCCATCTGCACCTTCGATCCGCAAAGGAAGTGCAATTAGTTCATAGATGCCAGGTTTTACATCATCCATAACAATCCCCTCAAGAATCGATATATCATACTTAGCTAGAGAATGATGTACCCCCAATTCTTTGCTATCAATCCGATCAACAGATGGCAAATCCACCCCAATGAGAGAAATGCCTTTTTGCGTTAATTGACGAGGCAGAGCTTCTTCCATCGTTGGAATCGTATCTGGGAATTTGGTTCGGTCTCTCCAATACCTTGTCTTGATTAAGACCGTTGTCACACACTCATTCGTTAAATAAGGAAGAATATCTTCTGCAACAATTTGGACCTTGTTGGAACAATCGATGACAATAGCCTGACTTACGTATCGTTCAAGTGGAAGTTCATCAACTTTTTTTCCATTCTCTTCAAAATGATAGGGCGCATCAATGTGTGTACCAATGTGCGTACTTGTCTCTATTTTCCCTACGTTTACAGAGCCACTTTCCTCCTTTGAACAAGCCACTTCATAATGAAAAGGAGTGTCACCAGGCCAACTCGCAGTTTTTTGAGAAAGTTTCATTGAAATATCGATAATTGAAGACAAATGAATCCCTCCTAAGCAATCACATTTCGTGTATTAGGGTATTCTTTATACAGCTTTTGCTCCATTATGTCTTTCAATATCATAATGGCATCAAAGACATCTACATAACGTGTGTAAAGCGCAGCAGGTGCTAGACGAATTAAATTCGGTGCCCTAAAATCCGGAATAACTTGTTGGTGTTTGAGTGCTTTACAAATCCTCGCCGCTTCTGGGTGTTCTAGTGCAATATGTCCTCCACGGTCTTTGTGTGTTAAAGGCGTAACGACGATGAACCCATACGATGATAAATATTTTTCATACAAATCCAGCATATAATCAGTTTGACTCAATGATTTTTCTCTTAACGCGATCATCCCTGCATCCTCGAAAATAGCCAAACTGCCAATTAGCGAAGCGCTAGATAGAATATGAGGGGTACCGATTTGGTAGGCACCTGCACCATCTGCAGGTGTAAATGAATGTTCCATGTCAAATTGTCTTTCTTTATTTGAACCAAACCAACCTTTTAAACCTGGGACAGTGCCATGATGACGTTCGTGCACAAACAATCCACCTGTGCCACCAGGACCACTATTTAAGTATTTGTAATTACACCATACAGCAAAATCAACACCCCAGTCATGAAGCTCATGAGGGACAGCCCCAATCGAATGAGCCAAATCAAATCCTACGATAATATCCCGCTTATGAGCATACTCAACAATTTCTTTCATCGGTAACAGCTGCCCACTACGGTAAAGAACCGATGGTAAAAGAATCAGTGCCACCTCGTCTGTCATCGCTTTTTTGATCGCATCTAATGAAATAGTTTGGTGATCAGATGAACGAACTTTTACTAAATGTTCTTCTGGATCGTATCCTTTTAACTGAAGTTGACTTTGAAGCGCATAAATATCTGATGGAAAATTAAGTTCATCTGCTAAAATTTTCGTTTTTGCATTGGACGGTTGATAAAAACTTGCAATCATTTGGTGGAGATTGGTCGTTATGGAACCCGTCACAATCACTTCGTTTTTTTTCGCTCCGACTAATGGTGCAGTTTTTTCACCAAGTGATTCTGATAACGTGAACCATGAGTTGTCACCTTCTGTCCAGCCACCAATGCCATATTCCTTCCAGCTCTCCAATAAATCCAATGTCGACTTTTCAGCCTTCTTCGATAACAATCCAAGTGAATTCCCATCCAAATAAACCTGTTCTTCCTTCACATAAAACTCATCTCTGAACGAACGAAGACCATCCTGTTCATCGAACCCTAAAGCCTCTTCCCGTGTGAAATACTGTTCCATCAACGTTATCCTCCTATCCACTACATGTTAGTTCATTAGAGGGTTTGCCCCCGTCACAACTAAAGGATTTAGGCACACCCTTGCACATGAAAAAAATGATATACTTTCGGTATAGTGTTTACTATTTGAATGAGTCTGAATATTTTGTGTAGTAATATCATAACGCAAAGAAATAAACTTTGCGATTTATACCTAAAAGGGGACGATGTGATGGTCAGAAGTTTTCACCCCGAATCTTGGTTAAGAGTTTTGGCCATGGCACTACTCATTCCTTTACTTATGCTTGAGCCATTTTTTACAAAGATGGTTATATTTTTAATTCCGTTGTTCGTTTTACTCGCATTTACTGCTGATATGATGAATGTACGATCACAAAGCAAAAAAATTAATGCTTATCTTTTGATTACATCATTGTATTTAATAGGCGTAATGAGTGAAGGCAGTTTTATTCGAACAATGGTTGTTACGGGATTAGTAATGTCTATTTATGCTTTATCAGTTGAAACTACATAATTTTAGGGGGAACTTGTATGCAACGAATTGCATTAGCAGAAGACTTATCTTTTTCAAGAATTATTCATGGCATGTGGCGCTTGTCTGAATGGAATTTATCGAAGGAACAACGATTAGAACTGATAGAAAAAGTAATGGATAGCGGAATCAGTTCGTTCGACCATGCTGATATATATGGAGGCTATCTTTGTGAAGAACTTTTTGGAGAGGCCCTTTCATTAAAACCACAGCTACGTGAAAAGATGGAGATTATCACAAAATGCGGGATTGTTTTGCAGTCTGAAAATCGCCCTTCTCATCGCAGTCATCATTACAATACGAGCAAAGAGCACATTATTTCATCTGTAGAACAATCTCTTACAAGCCTTAAGACAGATTATATCGATTTACTGTTGATTCATCGCCCTGATCCTTTGATGAATCCTGAAGAGGTTGCCGAGGCATTTGATCAACTTTTAAATGAGGGCAAAGTTCGTCATTTTGGTGTATCTAATTTTAAACGAAGCCAGTTGAAAATGCTGGAGACTTATGTAGCACAACCGCTTATTACGAATCAAATTGAATTGAATCCATTTAACCTTGAGAACTTTGAAGATGGCACACTCGACCTTTGCCTTGAAGCACAAATTCCTCCTATGGCATGGTCACCGCTAGCTGGTGGTGAGATCTTCACTAGCTCAAACGAAAAAGCTACACGACTGCGCGCAGCACTTGAGGAAATTGGGCAAGAAATCGGTGCACAAGCCTTAGATGAGGTTTTGTATACATGGCTTCTAACTCATCCGTCTTCTATTATGCCAATTGTCGGATCTGGAAAGATGGAACGCATTCAATCAGCTGTTAATTCACTTAAACTTCAGATGACCCCGCATCAATGGTTTCACATTTATCAAGCGTCACTCGGTCATGATGTACCGTAAATGAAATTTTCACTTTGTTGTCGGTAACCAATTACTAAATTGTTTACCGACTTTTTCTTAAGCTAGCGTGTATAGTTCATTAATATTTATGATATAATAATAGTCAATTTTTTAAATACTGTGGTAGAATTGTGCCATTATCTTTTTGATGGGGGGAATGTCCGATGGGATTGTGATGCTTACAGTTGGCAAGTCAAGTAGTACGCTGTATCGAAGCTGTATAAGAATTGCTTCAAGTGCAAATTTAGAACTTCATCAAATCAATTCATCACATTCTTCCCTCATTAAACGAGCGGTAGAATGATGCAGTCCATGCACCAATAAATACGAATTGATCCTCTGATGAAACCAGTTGAAGCTTGTTAATCCAAAGTAACGATCATTTAAGCGTTTTTAACTTTTGTATCGTTATTCGGTAGTTTATTTCAACATAACAGGAGGTGTAAGAGACATCCCCACGAAAAGACTGGGTTGTAAGGTGTTTCTTTTATTGAACACTCCCCTATCTATGGGAATCGTCTCAAATCATTGGAAATAGCCAATTTAATTATGGTCGTTGTTCTTATAGCACTAACAGGATTTTTTGTTGCTTCAGAATTTGCCATCGTTAAAATTCGAGTTTCACGATTGGATCAACTTGTTGCAGAAGGAGATTTAAGGGCCATCGCTGCTAAGAAAGTAGCGACAAACTTAGATGAGTACTTGTCAGCATGTCAGCTAGGAATCACTGTAACTGCCCTTGGTTTGGGCTGGTTAGGTGAACCGGTTGCTGCCTATTTGATTGAACCAATCTTACTTGGCTGGGAAGTTTCGACTTCCGTTACTCAACTTATTTCATTTGCTGTCGCCTTTTCATTAATTGCATTTTTACATGTGGTTGTTGGTGAGTTAGCTCCAAAGATTTTAGCTATTCAAAAAGCCGAAGCTGTTGCATTGATTCTTGCAAAACCATTAATTTTATTTTACCGAGTGACGTATCCATTCATTTGGTTTTTAAATGGATCTGCGAGATTATTTACAAGCCTCTTCGGTCTAAAGCCTGCTTCAGAGCATGAACTTGCACATTCTGAAGAAGAGCTTCGAATGATCTTATCTGAGAGCTTAAAAAGCGGTGAAATCAATCAATCTGAGTACAGTTATGTGAACAAAATTTTCGAATTTGATGAGCGAGTAGCAAAAGAGATCATGGTCCCTCGTACCGAGATCAATAGTGTGGACAGCGGCCTTACCTTACGCGAAGTGTTTAAAGTGATGAAGGAAGAACAATATACACGCTATCCTGTTGTAGAAGATGGTGACAAGGACAATGTGATCGGCATGATCAACATGAAAGAGCTGATGACTTCGTTTATCGAAGATCAAGATAATGGTGATCGCCTTGTTGCTGAATACACACACCCTATTGTGCAAGTAATCGACAGTATCCCAATTAAAGAACTTTTGCTTAAATATCAAAAAGAACGTATGCATATTGGTATTCTGCTTGATGAATACGGTGGAACATCAGGCCTTGTGACAATGGAGGACATCATTGAAGAAATCGTCGGTGAAATTCAAGACGAATTTGATGCTGATGAAATTCCTGAAGTTCAAAAAATGAATGAAGATCACTATATCTTAGATTCAAAAGTACTCGTTCAGAACGTGAATGACTTGCTCCAAATTAATATTGACGAAGAAGACGTTGATACAATTGGCGGCTGGTTTATGACACGCAATTTTGACGTTGAAATTGGTGATGAACTTTATGAGCAAGGATTTGTGTTTAGAGTAAACGATGTTGACGGCTACCACATTCTTTATCTTGAAGTTTGGAAAATGTCTGAGGAAGAACAATCAGTATCTGAACAAACAAATGTGGAAATAAGCGTTCAGCATCGAGAGGCGTAAGTAAAGCGCAAGCAGGTCATTCAGTTAGGACATAGGCAAAGAGGATCTGTGTGTGATCGATCCTCTTTGCCCATTGGACTGGGAGAAGTGTTTGCCGCTTGCGCTAGTTAAAAACTATCCCCCACATTTAATCAGAACGTAACACAAGAAACGGATACTTATCCGCTTTTTTTTATAATGCAACGCAAACGCTTGCACTGATGGAGTAATGGAGGTGCACCACAATGAAGAGAACTTGGTGGAAAGAAGCTGTCGGATACCAAATTTACCCGAGAAGCTTTCAAGATTCAAACGGAGATGGTATTGGGGATTTACAAGGAATGATTCAACGCCTTGATTATGTTAAAGACCTTGGAATTGATGTTATTTGGATTTGTCCTATGTACAAATCTCCAAATGATGATAATGGTTATGATATTTCAGATTATCAAGATATTATGGATGATTTCGGTACGATGGACGATTTTGATCAACTTCTTAAAGAAATTCACAAACGTGATATGAAACTGATAATTGATTTTGTACCTAACCATACGAGTGACGAGCATCAGTGGTTTATCGAATCTCGTTCATCTGTTGAGCACGCAAAACGAGATTGGTATATTTGGCGTGACGGCAAGCGAAGCACCAATGGCAAAACGATTGCTGAACCGAACAACTGGGAAAGTATTTTTGGCGGATCTGCTTGGGAATATGATGAGCAAACTAACCAATATTATTTGCACGTCTTCTCTACCAAACAACCGGATATAAACTGGGAAAACTCAAAAGCTCGCCAAGCCATTTATGATATGGTCAATTGGTGGCTTGAGAAAGGGATTGACGGCTTCCGTATCGATGCAGTCAGTCACATCAAAAAGCGTGCTGGTTTCCCTGACATGCCAAATCCTAAGAATAAAAAATATGTTTCTTCATTCGATATGCACATGAATCAAGAAGGCATTCAAACACTCTTAGAAGAATTTAAAACAAAGACCTACGGAAATTATGATGCAATGACTGTCGGAGAAGCGAATGGTGTCTCAATTGATGAAGCTGAGCTTTGGGTTGGAGAAGAAAACGGGAAGATGGATATGATTTTTCAGTTTGAACACCTTGGATTATGGGATGCGGAAACCAACCTTGAGCTCGACATCGTAGAACTTAAAAAAGTGCTTTCTCGTTGGCAAATCGGTTTGGACAATAAAGGATGGAATGCATTATTTATCGAAAACCATGACAAACCTCGTGTCGTCTCAACGTGGGGGAATGACGATGAATACTGGTACGAGAGTGCTACCTCTATGGCAGCAATGTATTTCCTTATGCAGGGAACCCCGTTTATTTATCAAGGTCAGGAAATCGGCATGACAAACGTGCATTTCGAATCGATTGATGATTATGATGATATCTCAGCTAAAAACATGTACCGTATTCGTTCTAAGGAAGGCGTTCCTCACGAGGATATTATGCGCATTTTATGGGCGTCCTCTCGGGACAATAGCCGTACACCGATGCAATGGTCAGCCGATACAAATGCTGGATTCACTTCTGCAAAACCTTGGATAAAAGTGAATCCAAACTTTACAAATATCAATGTTGAAGCACAGCAACAAGATGAGCAGTCCATTCTCTCTTTTTACAAAAAAATGATTCGATTGAAAAAAGAGAATGATGTGTTCACATATGGAACTTACGATTTGCTTTTGTCTGACCACCATCAGATTTACGCGTATACTCGTACACTTAATAATGAACAAATGGTTATCATCACAAATCTTTCGGAAAAAGATGTGCTGATGGAAAATGCCGGTCTTTCTCTATCAAGTACGCGCCTCCTGTTACACAATTTACCTGTGACTGAACATAAAAATGCCAAGACAATTGTTTTACAACCGTATGAAGCACGTGTATATAAAATTTAATCAGTAAAATAGAGTAAAGGACGACGAATCCCTTACTCTTTTTATTTTTCTGATTAAATTTTAAGCTGTCGGGTTTTTTACGGCAGTTTTTCTTTAGTTAAAATAAAAATTCACCTCTTGGTCCTACTATTTTTACTATACCCTAAAATAAACGAATCATCAGAATAAACTTTTATTTATAAAAATCGATTTACTTTGACATACATAGAATGAACGAGAAATGTTTAGAATAACAGAGAAAACATATAAATAATTCGCTTACACAATGGATAAAAGTATAGATCGATCATGTTATAATAGCCCAGTTATCAACGGATCCTGGCTTTTCTAAGAGTGAAAAGTCGAAAATAATATAACAAAATAGAAAGAGGTGTCGATTTGAATTTAGCACAATACAAAAGGGAATGGTTCGGCAACATCCGTGGTGATGTCATGTCCGGGATTCTTGTCGCACTTGCTCTAATCCCTGAAGCCATTGCATTCTCCATTATTGCAGGAGTGGATCCAATGGTAGGCCTTTATGCTGCCTTCTGTATCGCTGTAGTTATTGCCTTTATTGGCGGTCGACCTGGTATGATCTCTGGAGCAACGGGCGCTATGGCTTTGCTAATGGTTACACTTGTTGCAGATCATGGACTGCAATACTTGTTTGCTGCGACGATTTTAACTGGAGTGATTCAGTTATTGATGGGCGTCTTAAAATTGGGTAAGCTTATGCGCTTCATTCCAAACTCTGTAATGATTGGATTTGTCAACGCACTAGCGATTCTTATTTTTATGGCTCAACTTGACCAGTTTGTGGATGCCACATGGGTCATGTATGCACTTGTTGCTGCATCTTTAGGTATCATTTACTTGCTGCCGCGTGTGTTCCGCGCCGTCCCTTCTCCTCTTATCGCAATCATTGTGATAACAATATTCGTTATGGCGACAGGTGTTTCGGTAAAAACGGTTGGAGATATGGGTACGCTCACTCAAGCACTTCCAACGTTCTTTTTCCCAAGTGTTCCTTTCAATCTAGAAACATTGATGATCATTCTGCCTTATTCTATTTCTCTAGCGATTGTCGGTCTATTGGAGTCACTTTTGACAGCTCAAATTGTTGATGACATGACTGATACGCCAAGTGATAAAAATAAAGAAGCACGCGGTCAAGGGATTGCCAATATGATTACGGGTTGTTTCGGAGGAATGGCAGGCTGTGCAATGATCGGTCAAGCTGTTATCAACGTTAAATCTGGTGGTCGTGGAAGACTTTCTTCTTTTGTTGCGGGGACTGTCTTAATGCTATTAATCCTTTTATTAACTGACATCGTCGTTCAAATACCAATGGCTGTCCTTGTTGGGGTAATGATCATGGTATCGATTGGAACCTTTGATTGGGGGTCAATCGCAAGACTTCATAAAGTTCCTAAATCAGATGCAGCCGTTATGCTCGTAACTGTTGGAACGGTTGTTTATACGCACGATTTATCTAAAGGCGTTTTAGCAGGTGTTTTATTGAGCGCGATCTTCTTTGCAGCTAAAATTTCAAAAGTTCATGTTGAGAAAGAAATTGATCAAGCAGCTTCAAAAATTTACTATCGAGTAGATGGAGAGCTTTTCTTTGCTTCCGTTACCGAATTTGTGAATGCTGTTGACTATAACCTGGTTGGCATCAAAACGGTCGAATTTGATTTTACAAACTCTCACCTTTGGGACGACTCTGCTGTCAACGCGATTGATAAAGTTGCGATCAAAATTAAGCAACAAGGCGTTACAGTCACGTTAACAGGATTGAATAATGAAAGTAATAAACTTGTTGATCAACTATCCATGTATGATAAATCCGAAGCAAACTTATCTGGACATTAAAAATACCCTGCCACTGAAGAAATTTTAGTGGCAGGGATTTTTTACTTTCACGCATTATTTGAAGACTATTACTCAATCATCATTCGATATAGTAGTCTTTAGTAACTAAATTATGTAAGAAACGATAAAAAATACCTTAAAGGCATCTCTGTTGCCCTTAAGGTATTAAGGGGCACTAAATCTTTAAATGGCTAAAGACGACCCGGAAGGTTAACATTTATCCTTTGGCAGCTTACCCACTTGAACTTGTTGTAGTTGTAATACTTTTACAGTAAGATCAAGTACAATTTTTTCTCTCAGTTTATCAAACGTTTCATGCGCACCTGTATGGCATGGAGAAAAGTCAAGTTCAAAAAAATCTGCCTTGACTAACTCGCAATACGGTTGTTCATTATAAA